>CBDTVT010000043.1:0-19480 GCA_965364275.1 uncultured Eudoraea sp.
ACCTGAAGTTAAGAAAACCAATTGATGGAGAAGGCATAATTTATCTTGAAGACCAGGATGGTGATGGGAGTGCTGATGCAAAAAAAGGTTTTGCAGATTATGGAGGAACCGGGATATATCTGGATGACAACTATTTATATGCGTCATCAGACGAGGAAATTTTCAGGTATAAACTCGATGCCAGTGGTGAAGTAACAGACACCAATGCTCCGGATACCCTGGTAACCAATTTGGTTTCCCGAGGAACACATGCCACAAAATCCTTTACCATGGACGGGGAAGGGAATATTTACGTGAATATAGGTGCGTATTCTAATGCCTGCCAGGAAGTGGACAGAACTTTAGGTTCTCCGGGGATGATGCCCTGCAGCATTCTTGATTCGGCTGGAGGAATATGGCAGTTCAGGGCAGATAAAATGAAACAGTCTTACAGCGAAGGGAAAAGATACGCGACCGGTTTAAGAAATGTGGTGGGGCTGGACTGGAACTACAAATTGAATAAATTGGTTGTCACCCAACATGGGAGAGATCAACTGAAAACGCTCTACCCAGATCTTTATGACCTGGAGACTTCCGCCAACTTACCTGCTGAGACAATGTATATAATCAATGAAGGTGACGATGCCGGCTGGCCCTATATTTATTATGATCAATTTCAGAATAAAAAGATTTTATCCCCTGAATACGGTGGGGATGGTAATAAAACAGCTGGCGAAAATGCTATAGACCCATTAGCCACTTTTCCTGCACATATGGCTCCTAACGCCCTGCTTTTCTATACCGGAGAACTGTTTCCGGAGGAGTACAAAAATGGCGCTTTTATTGCTTTCCATGGTTCATGGAACCGGGCACCTCAAAAACAAAAAGGGTTTATGGTTGCCTTTGTGCCTTTTAAAAATGGAAAACCCAGTGGGGAATGGCAGATTTTTGCGGATGGCTTTGCCGGCTTAGAAGAAGTTTCTTCCCCTAGCGAAGCGGCGTACAGGCCAACTGGTTTAGCCCAGGGTCCGGATGGATCTCTATATGTGTCGGACGATGCCGGAGGCGCATTATTCAGAATTGTTTACCATAGAAAATAACACGGGTGTAATCATTTTAACCCCTCCCAATATAAGGCATTTGATTGGCCATAACTGTGAGAAAGGGGACATTTGTATTTAGAGGCAAACCAGCCATATAAACTACAGTACGGCCCACGTCTTCGGGGTTCATTGTAGGTTCTATTTTACGTGAACCATCTGCCTGTAACGTTCCTTTTTCCATCTTTTTTGTCATTTCACTTTTGGAATTCCCGATATCAATTTGTCCACAAGCAATGTTATAAGCCCTGCCATCCAGGGAAGTAGACCTGGTTAAGCCTGTTACAGCGTGCTTACTTGCCGTATAGGGCGCAGAGCATGGCCTCGGTACATGTGCGGAAAGTGAACCATTATTTATTATTCGTCCTCCCATTGGATCCTGAGATTTCATAATTCTGAATGCCTCCTGTGTACAGAAAAAGACGCCATTTAAATTCGTGTCAATCACATGCTTCCATTCTTCTATGGTAAGTTCTTCCATTGGCTTTACAGGAGCACTTACTCCTGCATTATTGAAAAGTAAATCCAGGCGACCATAGGTTTTAAGAGTTTGAGCAAAAAGATTTTTGACACTTAGCGGATCTTTAACATCTGTTGGTACCACCAGAGCATCTGCTGTATTACATAAAGCTGCTGTTTCAAAGAGGGTTTCTTCACGCCTGCCCGCAAGAATTACAATCCATCCATCCTTATTTAGTGCTATTGCTACTGCTCTCCCAATTCCCGACCCCGCACCGGTTACTATGCCAATTTTCGATTTCTTAACCATCTCTAATTTGAATTTAATACTTCAAAAGCTCTATTTTCCTAAAATCTATGGGATGACTGTTAGACTGTAAGGAAATATATCCATCTTTAACCGAAGTATCACCATTTACAATAAGGGTTTTAGCTATCTCATGCTCCGGGTTATAAGTTGGGTTAGAATAGCTCAAGATTTCTTCTCCATTCACATAGTGAGTTATTTTGCCATCTTTTACATCTATTTCCAAAGTCACCCATTGATCCCCATGAAAAGTTCTTTTTACAGAGGGAGGAGTACAATAGTTTGAGTTTTGTTGTTTGTTTATCAACACAAACATACCATTTGCACAAATTGCTCCAACCGGTCTTTCATCAGTTCCGTTGCCACCATGCAGGTTATATTCCAGGGAAACCGGAAACGGCTGATTTGTTTTTAAGGAGGCCGGGGACTGAGAATGAAATTGAACACCACTATCTCTGAACCCCCATTCAGGTGCCCCGGGAGCGGTTTCACCCACAAACCGATATTCCACTTTTAAGCGGTAATTAGCTAATTTCTCATTAAAATATAGTGCACCAAACCTATTATTGAAATCATCGCCATAAGCGTCGTAACGAATACTCAAAATACCATCTGAAACGCGAAAAGTATTCCCGAAATTCTCTCCTAAAGGAAACCCCATTATTTTCATGGTCCAGCCATCTAAGTTGGTTCCGTTAAACAAAGGTTTCCAATTGTTTAGCGCTGTTTTTTGTTCAACAGGCCCAGATTCTACTTTTTGGGAAGCAGATTTTTTCTCTTTACAGGAGGTCAAAAAGAGGAAACTAAGGAATATCACGTAGACAAAACTCTTCATAATAATTCAATTTTGGGTTGGTTCTTTAAATGTAACAACAAAATAAGGCAGGGTATCCCAAAGGAATTAGGTAGGCTGAATACTATAGGGGTGACTTAAATTTAAACCTAACCACAGCTTAATTAAAATGACAATTATTCTTATTTTTTCTTTGTAAACAACAAACGAATAAAATAAAAAATTCCATATTTTTTTGCAGAAGACAGGATAGGCCCAAACCAATTATAAGGTTGTATACTCTCCTTAAAATCTTCTTTAAGACCCTTTATTTCTTCCCAGGCAATCTGTCTTTCAAGACTCAGGCGTTTTAGGTCGTGATTTATTTCATCTTTATTTTTATACTGTCTCATTTAATTGAAAAATTGTTTAGACATTCCCCGAATAATCAGGTTTTCTATTCGAGATCTAAAGGCATAGACAATAGCTCCAACTACACATAAAATGCCTGCGCTAATCAAACAGGCATAAACCATATTTCCAATAAGGTCGCCCAATGCCAAAGTGCCGGCAACTATCAACAAAATAATTACCAAAAAGCCCAGGCTGCCAACTATGGCCGCTTTGCAGAACATTGCAGTAGTAGCAGTGAGCTGCTGAAAAACTTTAAGCTCATAATACTCCTGTGTCTTCGTTAAATACTCTTCGCCAAGGTTAACAGCTTTATTTGAAGTCTGGTCAAGGGATTCTAGCACACTCATTTAATAGATTTCTTTAATTTCCTGTTTTTAGCCTTTAATTCCCTCAACTTTTTCTCTAAAGCAGAAATAATATCTTCAGCCTTAAAACTTGCATTGGAGATTAGACCCTCAATCCCATTTTCAAGGGCACTCGGATCTGAGTTTAAAGTGTCCATAACCCTTTCTTTCATGTCTGCGGCAGTTTCAGACAGATTGGCCTTGGCCGTAGCCGCTTCGTCAGCTAATTTTTTTCTTGTAACTTCTCCTTTATCAGGCGCAAAGAGTACCCCTAAGGCAACGCCTATGGCCGTGCCGGCAATAAGCCCTATTAAAGTATTTCCAGAATTATCCATAATATATATTTTTATAAAAATGATCGAGAATTAAAGATACAACATTGGGATTAAATCTTTTAATACCAAATTACAATTACGATAAAGTTGAATTTCTAACCGGTATATAAAACAAGCGGAATTTAGGATTGGCTATCTGAAAGGATTTTATTCGGTAACAATTTATTGGGGCAAATGGCAAAAGTGCCTTAAAAATGTTTTAGGAAAATTGATATATAAAAAGGGTTAAGTATCTTTATTAATATCAAAATTACAATTATGAAAACGCGCAAATTAGGCCATAGCAACCTTCATCTCACTACAATAGGATTAGGTACCTGGGCGATGGGTGGAGGGGATTGGAAATTTGGTTGGGGACCACAAGATGACAACGCTTCTGTAAATGCAATTCATGCAGCACTCGATCAGGGGATTAACTGGATAGATACCGCAGCTATCTATGGACATGGTCATGCCGAAGAAGTAGTAGGCAAGGCAATTAAAGGAATTAGGAATGAAGTAATCATCGCTACAAAATGCGGACGCGTTTGGGAAGGCGACAGCCGTGAGATTGGTAAATCGCTGAGGGCAGATAGCATACGACGGGAGGTAGAAGCAAGCCTGAAACGTTTGGCCATAGAAGTGATAGATCTATACCAGATTCATTGGCCAGAACCGGATGAAGAGATTGAAGAAGGATGGGGAACCCTAGCGGAGCTGGTAAAAGAGGGTAAAATACGATATGGAGGAGTATCCAATTTTAGTCTGGAACAGCTTAAAAGGGCGCAAGCCATGCACCCCATAGCTTCTTTACAGCCGCCATATAGTATGCTTCGCCGTGAAATTGAGGAGGAAATTATGGCTTATTGTGGCACTAACCAGATTGGGATTATTGCCTACAGCCCCATGCAGGCGGGGTTACTTACGGGGAAATTTACCAAAGAAAGAGCCGCTGGTTTGCCAGAATCTGATTGGCGAAGCAGGCATCCGTTTTTTATGGAACCCCAACTGAGTGTTAATCTTAAGGCAATAGAACAACTCAGGAAAATTGCGAATGAAAAGAAGATCTCACTGTCCCAACTTTCCCTGGCCTGGGTATTGCGTAACAAAGAGATGACTTCGGCAATTGTTGGTGCTCGTAACCCGCAACAAATTGAAGAAACCGCCAAAGCCGGTGATATGTCCTTGACAAAAGCTGAGATTGATGCAATAGAAGAGATTCTGATCTGGCGGATAAATAACCTATAAAAGCTCCTATTGGTAACCCATTGTCTTAATTAACTTAACCTCAAAATAGTATAGGCCTTTTATTTTTGACCAGCCTTTAAAAAGGATACGTTCTTATTTATGTAGTTCGAATTAGTTTATAAAAGCAGGTGTGGACATCTGCTTTTTTTAGGTTATATTTAATTCTTTACCTTCTGTGAAATGAGATAATTATCACGAACAATTTTTGCAGTTTTGTGTTCGCCGGTATGATCCCACCCAGGAGGCATAATCACATATAATAATTTATTTTTTAAACCGGGAGCCTTATATACATCTTTGAATAACGCCACGATTTCTCCAAAGTAAACATCAAGGAAATTTCCTGAATCCATCTCTCGTGTAATTCCGTATTCAACTTTTATGGCATTGTCTTCATTCTGGTAAGTTCCAAAAGCCCTGTCCCAGATATTCAGGAGATTACAAAAATTGGTATCCATATAAAGTGGGTTACGGGCATGGTGTACCCTATGGTGAGAGGGGGTTAGGATTATCTTATTTAAAAAACCCAATCTGCCATCTTTTAGCAGGTTCTCACCAACGTGAATAAACGCCCCATAGGTGCCGTCAATAAACATGATTAAAAACAGGAGTTCGGGTTGCACACCCAGCAAAATACAAACGGTTGTACGAATAGTATCGGCGTAGGGGGCTTCTAAAAAAAAGTGGGCGTATGTAACTGTAAGGTTCATATTTTCCGGGGCATGATGTGTAGAATGCAGACACCAGAACAGCCGCACTTTGTGGCCCCAGTAATGATAGAGAAAATGCCCAAACTCCCAAACAATGTATCCATAGATAAACCAATACCAGGTAAAACTGGTTTGAAAAGGAGCCATATGCTGGAAAAGGCCAATACAAAGGGCAACCATGGCAATGGCAATAAATCTGCCCACAAATCTATTAAAGATGTAAATAAGGAAATTGACTTTATATACCTTGGCCTGTGGGTTTTTATAGATAAGCCCTAAGATCAATTCGAGGAGTACCAGCAGTGGAATAATAGGAACTATAAGAGAAACAATGCCATCATAGGTTTTAAAGGCTTCATAATCTCCTGCTTTTAATAGTTCCAGAACCTGAGTAATTCCAAGAAAACCGATTAACTCATTAAAAAGTGTTTCCAACATCTCCATAAAAATTATCTATTCAACCACATTTTAATAGTTCTATTTACCAGTTCAGGTTTATCATGGTGAACAAAATGTCCTGCCTCGGGAATTGTAACCAGGGTGAGGTCATTTTCCACCCATTCCCAGCTATGGTTAAGGGCCCCTGCAAGAAGGAACTTATCATCAAGTCCGTGAATAAGTAATACCGGGACTTTAACTTTAATTACAGGAGATGGATCTGATTTATAAGGTTCCCGGGGGTAATTTTGCTTATAGTAATTAAGCATAGCTTCAAAATCTGAACGGTTAAGGGCCTCGATATATTCTTTTTCATTCACATTATCGCCTAACATCGACGCTAATTTCTCAGCGGTGAGATATTTACTCGCCCCTTCCATTTGAAAACTTCGGGCGTACTGACTGTTTTTTTGCTGTTCAGGGTTTGTCGCCAATTCATGTCTTAAACCCCTGGGATGAGGAGAATTCAGAATTATAAGTTTATCCACGATTTGCGGATTCATCATGGCAAGCGCCCACGAAACAGCACCTCCCCAATCATGTCCAACGATGATTGACTTTTTGAAACCTAAATGATGTACCACAGATATAACATCACTCACCAAAAAGTTAATGCTATAGTTTTTTTCTCCCTTTGGTTTGTCGGAAAGATTATAGCCTCTCTGATCAATAGCCACAACATAATACTCGTTCGATAAGTCCCCCATTAGGTCTTTCCAGGAATACCAGAAATCAGGGAAGCCATGAATGAAGACTATCAAGGGGTTCTCCTTAGAACCCAGGGCGGCAAAGTGAATGCTAACACCATTGGAGTCCGCATATCCATGTTCAACTCTTTCTTTTATATCATGTTTCATATTCCTGGAAATTTAATTCCCATTATAAATTATTCTCGAAAACTGTTCAAATAAAGAGATAGTTTGAACATGATTAAATGGAATATGCTGTGTATAAATACTGGCGGCAATGCCTGATTTAGAGTCAATATAGAAATAAGTATTGAATAAGCCACCCCATGTTACGGTTCCCGCCTTTCGGCCATAGTCTTTAGCTTTGTTATCTATCATATACGCCAGGCCCCATTTTGAATTTTCATCCATCAAACCATTAAAATTGCAACATGCTCCAGGATCAAAATGCCTGCCTGTCGGGTTCAGATCAACCTCTCCTAGCTGATTTTGAGTCATTTCTATTATAGTGTCCTCACTCAAAATCCTACCTCCATTGTATGCTCCGGTATTCATCAGGCACTGTAAAAGTTTGGTGTAATCTGAAGGGGAAGAGAATAGTCCGCCACCCCCACTTAATACAGTTGCCTTAGCGGCAGGAATCCTGTTTGGAAGTTCGGATAATTTCTGCTTGCCTTCATCGCCCCGTTTTCCGTATGAGACTATGTAGGACTGAAGCGAATCCGGGACATTAAAATAGGTCCGGTCCATTTTCAAGGGCCCGGTGATATGCTGTCTGAAATAGGCTTCAAGATCCATTCCGCTAAGTTTTTCTACAAGCTTACCCACCCAGTCTGTACTTGAGCCATAGAGAAACTTCGTTCCGCTTTCAAAGTGGCGTGGAGCATCTTCAAAGTCCCAATTCTCATTATTAAAACCTTCATCGGTAACGGTTGCTCCCATATACCCAAATCCGGAGGTATGTGTCAGTAGATGGCGGAGCGTGATATTATTTGTGGGTTTTATTAATTCCCCATCAGAAAGGATTGGTATTTCTGTCATTTCAGGCATAAGAGTAGATAAATCGTCATCCAAACCCAGCATGTCTTTTTCAACGAGTTGTAAAGCTGCGATACTCGTTATCAGTTTGGTCATAGAGTAAATTCTAAAAATATGGTTTGAACTTACTTTTGCGTCTTCTGTCCAGATCGCTTTACCATATTCGTAGACAATTTTTTCACCATTTTTGTTTAGTGCGATGGCTACTACAGCAGGAAGGTCGCTTTTTTCCATTGCCGCATTCATTGTTGTATTTACTTCTTGCTGGGTGGGGAAGGATTTTATATCTTTTTCTTTGCAGGAAACATAGGTTAGAAGTATAAAAAACAAAAGAATTTTTTTTGTTGAGGTCATAAATTGTAAATTTTGAATAGTAGACACTATTCAGGTGATGATTCTTGCCATGACTCTTCCTAATACAGTTATAGCCAGCTCTGGCGGGTTTAACTGTATCTAGGGTCTATCCAATTTTGCATGCAGTTGTTCTGCAGACAGTTTATTTGGTTAACTATTATTTCTAAGCTGCAGGCCCATCGCAACCTTCTAATCCCATCGATTCAAGACTTGCTTTTCTTAGAGGTTCTACTGCGTCATTCAATGCCTGAAAACCAAAGTCAAGTCCGGCAATAGTCCTTAACGGACGGCTACCGGAGGGACTATTAATTAAATCTTCAAAAATTTTCACAACAACCATTGGATCCGTAGGAGCATTTGGGTCTTCAAACATACCCTCAACTTGTTTCCCAAAGCCCTCAAAAAATTCTCCTACATGTTTGTATGCAGTAGCGATATCATCATCGGTAGCCGGAACTATGTTTCCGAAAAAATTTGTTGAGAACGGTCCTGGTTCCACAATCACAACATCAATACCTAATGGTGCCAATTCATAGCGCATTGCTTCACTTAACCCTTCCAATCCCCATTTACTTGCATGATAGACACCAAACCCGGGAAAAGCACCTCGACCGGCTATGGAACTAACCTGAATTATCAATCCGGAATTACGTGAACGCATACCGGGCAGCACGGCTTTGGCAGCACGAAGTGTACCTACTATATTTAAATCTAATTGATCTAAACATTGAGCTGATGAGAATGCCTCTAAAGCTCCCCCAAACCCAAGTCCGGCATTATTAATTAGAACATCTACGACAGGAATCTGGTCTACCGCAGATTTAACACTCTCATCTGAGGTTACATCCATTTCTAATACCTCTAGATTGACGCCCTTGGTATTTGAAAAATCTTTCAATTCAGCAGCAGGAGCGGCATTTTTCCCATTGATATTTCTCATAGTAGCATAAACATGATGGCCTTTTTCTGCTAAATATTTAGCGGAACTAAAACCGAATCCTGAACTGCAACCTGTAATTAGTATTTTTTTCATAATTTAATTTTTTAATAATTCTATGTCTGTTAATTCCCGGTAATTTACCAAAAACTTTTTATAAACTACTCTCGGATTATTTCTGGGTTTAGTTATCCTTACTAGCAGTTTTATATTTCATTAGATCTGCAATCATCTTAGCCCTTTTTATTGCCTCAGAAGCCCTGTCACCGGTAAAATTTTCATTAACCGTTTGATTCCAAAGCAATAACCACCTTTCAAAATGTTCTGAAGTCATAGGCTCCTTTTTACTAAGCACAATATGTTTAGTCATAGGATTTCCTTTATACTTCATGGTATCGAATAATATCGTTTCCCAGAAATCATACATAATTGGAAAATGCTTTTTCCAGTCTATATGGGCTATTTCGTTAAAAAAGAATCCTATTTTCTCATCTTTAAGAACCTTAGCGTAAAACTTATTTACCAAAACCTCAATGTCCTTTCTGTTTTCTATGTCTCCCATTTGTAAGACTTAAATTAACTGTCAATATGAATTATGGAATATAACCATTGATCTATCATTCTTATCAGTGGCAGGTTTTCCCTATAGCTACCTATCAAACTGTCTTTTTTTAATTTGTTAATAATTCCGGTTGATGCATACTTATGCAGTGCAAACCACCTCCGCCTAAATTTACGGCTAAGGCATCTAACATAACCACCTTTCTATTTGGAAATATTCTTTGCAATATTGTCTTGGCTTCCTCATCCCTTCTATTGATCTCTTCAGGGATTCCTTCACGCCAATATTTTTGGCCTACAATAACCTTATTAGTTATAATAAAATTCAGATAACTGGCAGCTGCTACTACGGTGATGGTATCCCCGGAAGGGAATAGGCTGCCATCAAGATAATCAAGCGTTTTTATATAATCGTAAACATAATCCCCCGGACTCATAGTGGTAAGAATGGTTTCGGGTAAAGGCATTCTTATTATTTTGAAGGGGTTACCATCCTGGTCTGTACTTTCTGAAAGTATCTTATAGTTTTCTTCCATGCGCCTATGATTCTCTTTGGCAATGGGGTCCTCTAAGTCCTTGCTGTCCACACTGGCTAAAAGGATAGTTGAATCATTGATAAAACGGGCAAATTCATCTACATGCCCATTGGTGGTTACTACCGTATATGCTTTTGCATTCGCATTCGTGCTTAAAGGGCCCAGAAAAGTATGACTGTCTTCCAGTAGCCCATGTTTAAGCCAAATAACCTTCTTAACACCCAGTAACCTATGGTATTCAGATTCCATGGCTGCTTTAGTCATGTTAGGGTTTCTCCCCTGCTCAACAATTTCGGAGGCAAGTAGGGTTCCTTTTCCGTTAAGTTCACGGTTCCCCCCTTCGCTGATCATAGTACTTGAAATAAGGGGCAGATTTAATATTTCAGCAACCCTTTCGTCAAACTTCTCTTCTGTTTTGGCAACAACATCTAAGGTGTCCGCATAACCCCAGGAATTAAAGTTAAAGTCTGCAATGGCATGGTTTCCGTTTTCCAGTTCAACAAATGTGGGTCCCATATCCCTGGCCCAGATTTCTACCGACGGAATAACTTTAAAAATCAGGTTTTTTGTATTGGGATATTTTTCATTTAAAATGGTTTTTGCCTTTTGAAGAACTTCATCATCAGCACAACTGACGACAATTTTTAAATCGCTTAGTAGTGATTCAATTATAGATAGTGTAACCTTTTCCACAGATTCTCCAACTTTGTGGTCTGTGGTTGGCCAGATGAGCCAGAGCGCATCAATTTTTTCAAATTCACCCATTTGCCTCGTAACCGTTAATGGCACTTCATTACTTTCCGAGGATGATTTACAGGATAAAAACATACAACTATATACTAAAATTAGAAAGGATATTCTCATTATAAATACAATGAAATTTGCTATTGATTCGCTTTTGACATATCTACATTTACAATAAATTCTATCAGGCCTTGAAAATAAATTTCCGCATCATCATACATGGCTAAATGACTGCCATTAGGGCAATGCAAATATTGTCCATTCTGAACTTCTGAAGCAATCCACTCCATGTGCTTTGGATCCATAGTGTCATATGCCCCACCAATAGTTAAGGTAGGAACTGAAATTTTTGGAAGCTCTGCTTTAATATCCCAATTCTTCAGTTTGGCATCACCTACAACCCCGAATTCACTAGGGCCTTGCATGGTAACATAGAAATCCATATTTACATGGGCGAATGCCCGATTTACCGGATTTGGCCATTCTTCCAAAGGCATGCGCAGCACATGTTCAGGATAAAAATTAGCATAGATCAATTCTGAATATCTAGGATTTTCATAATCACCTTTTGCCTCCAGCTCTCTAATTTCTTTTAGTATAGTTGCAGGAAGTTGTGGACCGATGACTTCATTGGCGTAGGTCATATAATCCGGGATAGAAGCCATCATGTTAGAAACAATTAACCCTTTTAAGTTTTGCTGATATTTTAGCGCGTATTCCATGCACAAGATGCCTCCCCAGGAACTTCCGTAGAGATAAAAATTATCTGAGTTTAAACCAAGCGCTTTTCGTACTTGTTCTACCTCATCCACATACCTGTCTACACTCCATAAAGTACTATCATTGGGCTGGTCACTATAAAAAGATTCTAACTGATCATAATAGTAATACTCAATTTCAGCTTTCGGGAAGTAAGAATCAAATACTTCTAAATATTCATGTGTAAAACCCGGCCCGCCATGGAGTAATAATACTTTCATCTTAGGATTGTTGCCAACCCTTTTTGTCCAAACCTTAAATTCTCCTGAAGTCGTTTGAACTGGAATCATCTTTACCCCTCCACTTAATTTATCATCACGATCAGAATAATCTAAATAACTACTTGTGGGAACACTAGTCTTTTGTGCTTCCTGTTTAGTTGTGCAGCTTTGGAGGATTAGAAATAAGAGAATAAATAGGCTTAAATTTCTCATGGGTTGTTGGTTTAGGTTAACTATTAAGGTTCAGCATTTATTCAATTTTCTATACGTGCTGGTCGATAAGAATAGTATTTCCATCCGGGTCATTAATCATAAAACTCCCGGGTCCGTTTGTACTTTCATCTGCCTCACTTTCCAGCTTCGTTTCTTTTTCTTTTAATTCCCTCTGAATTTCTCTCACGTCATCAAAATTTTTAAGTTTATTGGCATCCGTGTCCCACCCCGGGTTAAAAGTCAAAATATTATTTTCAAACATCCCTTGAAATAGTCCAATAAGTGAATTTTCGTTTTTCATTATCAGATAATTTTTCTCGATCTCGCCTGCGAAAACTTTAAAACCCAGATTTTCATAAAATTCTTTTGACACATTAATGTCCTTGACATTAAGACTGATAGTAAATGCTCCTAATTTCATATTGTTTCCTTTTTATGTTAACTGTATTTAAGTGAATTTAATTCTATTTTTTCTGTGAGCTTTCTTTAAGTTTTAAAGTAATTTTCCATGGGTGTAAAATAGTGCTCAAGCCAACCTTTTCTATATTGCGTCTGACCTTCGGGGATGTTGCTGTGGTTTAAAATAAGTTCTGTCCCGTTCTCTGATTCTTTTAATTGGATTATCAATTTGGAATCTTCATCGTTTTCACTAAATTCGGATGTTCGCCAGCTTTGTATAATTTCTTCGTTGGGTTTTAGCTCAATATTTTTACCTTCAATATAGCCGTCCCAGGCAGTAAATGTACCCCCGATTATATCGCTGCATTTAGCCAACCCTCCAGTCATGTTTGAATGTTGAAGACTATCCAGCCATGCAACATAAATTTCAGATGGTTTTGCCTTAAAATTGTGCTTTAATTCCAATGATTCTTTCATGATGAATTTGATTGAATATTTTATGTTCTAAGGCGTAATAATTGTTAGAGGCCAGGCAGTGATGGCCTGACCCCCAAAATCATACGGATTATTCTATCTAAAGTAGTGAAATTCTTTCGGTTTGGGGATTTTGCACAATGAATTATCGCCCTTGTTATAGCCAGTTTTTATTCTGGAACATTACCATTTAATTGTCGGTTATATTCTTCCGCATTAAAATGACCTTTGGACTCCTGGACTAATCCATCTTTATTCAATGTCCACTCTTCAAATCCACTAATTTTTACTTTATTTCCAGTTCCACCGGGAACATTATTTGTTCCGGTTAGCGTCCAGTAAAATCGTGTTTTATCCGATTTGGTTGTTAAACTATCCATTGCAACAATCATATCAGGAAAAGCATCCATAAATCCTTTTGCCACATTTGTAATAGCTTCGGTTCCTACTGCGGGCTCACCATCATTAACCTGCAATGAGGCATCTGAAGCAAAAAATTCAGCAACTTTTTCAGGTTTTTGGCTACTCCAGGCATTTGCATATTCATTTCCAAAATCTTTCAGGTTATTTTGATCCATTTTATTTTCTGTATTGGCATCAATTTGAATTGAATTTGATTCTGATTTTTGAGAACTGTTCTTACAACCAAAATTCAATAAAATCAATGCGATAAAAGTTAGAAATTTTGTTTTCATTTGATTTAATCTTAATTGGTTAGAACTTTAAGTATAATAATGGAAGCCGGCTGGTGGTGGTTTTCAATTTAAGTAGCAAGAAAATAGAAGCGGTTTACAATCCTTAACTTTACTAATGAACCAGTTATTATTTTTAGTTCATTGTTAAATGCTGTTTGTTTTATTAACCGAATAAATACGGACTTGACTGTCTTTTCCGCGGAGTTCTATACTATCAAGATTTTCAAATGTAAAATCAGTATTTCCCAACTTATCCTTTAAGCTACCTGAAATCAATAGTTCTTTTTTAAATTCATTGCATTTACCTTGTATCCTTGCAGCCGTGTTTATAGTATCTCCGTGGTATGCAATTTCTTTTTTGTATTTACCTATTTCTGTCACTGTGACCATGCCTGCATTAATTCCCGCTTTAAAATTGGGTGTAATTTTGTAAGCACTCAAATAATAATCTCTTTTTTTTTCTAATTGTTGTTTAAAGTTGAAATATGCATTGATGCAATTTTGGTTTCTTAGTCCATCTCGAAGTTGCCAGGTGAGTATTACTTCATCGCCAACATACTGGTAGATCTCTGCTTCATTTTCAACCACAACTCCTAAATCATTGAAGCAGTCTTGAATCATTTTACTGTATTTAATGTGACCCAGTTTTTCAGCATGGTTCGTTGAAGACTTGAGGTCGAGAAACATGAATATCCTTTCTTCTTCCCGAGGTATATAGAATTTACCACGCAAAAGTTTCCAAAGATTGTTGCTCCCAAGGAACAAATTTACTTGCCTCAGACTAAACATGAATATGTCGACTGAGACTATATAAAAGTAGATGGCAAAGCTGCCGGGTTCAAAAGCGAATTTGATCAACCCACTATTCTCCCCATAAACGGCATAAGCTAAAAGAATGATAGAAATTACAAAAAGAATGGAAAACAGGAACCTCAGGGCCAATAGTTTTTGAAAGGATACTCGTTTGTAGCCGTGTTCCTCAGTAAGTATTTGAGCGTACCCTGAGATACTTCCGAATATGGGACCCATAAAAAAAGCTGTAAGGATGGCTTTCCAAAATTCAATCTGAACAGAACCTAGTTCTTCTGTGCCTTCACCTCTGACGATACTTAAAAAAATGAACGCCAGAGTCCACCCAATACTATAGTGCTTAATTATTTGCCATCTGCGCTTATTCCGGAAGTTCATTTACAGGTCTTTTGTTTCTGTACCAATTTCGTTTTCGCATTGTTTTACTTAGGTCATCTAATTCATCCAAATCAAAAACGAAATAATAATTGCCATTCCTGTAAAAAAGAAAATCCCGTAAAGAATGCGCTCTCTTTTCTTTTCTGTTTCAGCACGTTCTCTAATATGTTTTAATATTTCAATCAGTTTTTCTTCGGATACAGTTTTAAAATTCGGTCAATTAACTTTTTTATCCGAATCCGAATATATGTTTTCACGATTATTTTCTTTGAATTTTGGTCGTTTGGACGGACGTTGTGCTCGGTTTTGCTTTATCCGATTATTCATATCCTGAACATGTCCAAATCCACTCATGGTTTACATATGGTTCAATTATTTGTTGTATTACGTATTCAATGCTTCCCAATTGATTTGAGGTATTCGATTAATTCCCGGGGTCTATCGGTTTGTATCATAGTGGCACCCTCATTAATTACCCATCCCCAATTTTCGTCAGGATTCCAATAAGCTTTGTCATCCGTTTTACCATTAGTTACCGAGGGCCATAGGGTATTTATCCAAACATTATCACCATTGTTTCTTTTGCTCTAAGCTCTAATATTTTCATCACAGGCTGGTCTCTAATGAAAGTTAACTATGGCCGGATGAAGCTGCTTTTAAATCAAATCATGCGGGTTATAAAGCCTAAAATAAGTAAATTCTTTCGGTTTGGGGATTTAGCTCGATGAATTATTGCCATTGTTGCACGCTGGTCTTATTTTCTTAATTCATCTACCATTTCTCGACTTTTTACAGTGTCGTAAATAATTTTGAGCCTATTGATGGAATTGTTGTCGTCGAATTCCAAAATATCCACTACATCAAATACAAGCAGTTTGTTATTTTTCATTGTCCACTTGTATTCAAAATACAAGGCTAATTTATTTGAGTCATTTTCTTCAAAAATTCCCTTTAACCTTAATTCTGAATTAATGGTGTCATTACTTAATTCCACATAAAATCTATTGGCATGTAGTACCCCATAAACAGGAGAATCCACTTTACCATTTTTCGTGAATAGTTTCAACAACTCTTTTATATTTCCTTTTTCAAGGTAGTCCAGGTACTTTATTGCAACTTCTTTTTTGCTGATCATTTGTAATAGGGTTTAGGCTATTTTTTGACTTGCGTACAACGGCTAGTATAAAAATAGGTACGTACTATAAAGATATTAACTCCCTGGCACTTCTATTGAAACGAACAACAAAGTATTAATTTATAATTGTCTTGGCTATTATTTTTATGCATTGTTAGCGGTATTTATTCTTTAATTTTTTCATCATATTTTTATAGAATATTTTAGCGTTATCATTTGGGGATTCACATAAGTATATCTTAGTTCCATTTTCTCTGAAATACTTATTATCAATTGTTTTAATCAGCGTCACTTTTTCAAATAATTGAGGCAGACGAGTGTCGGGATTTACATCATTTCCTAAATCTGAATGAATATAAATAACATAATCTTTTGATATGCTGTCGGGAGCCCAAAACACAAAGCTTCCATTGGGTGAAATCGGTTGTGGAATTCCAATTTCTTTACCATAGAACATAACGGCACCGGCCTGTCCATAGTGATAGCAATAAATATCACAATTGTCTCTATTCTTTTCACCCAGGTTTACATATATCTCCCTGACCACTTCACCGATCTCTTTCCAACCTGTCATATCGGCCATATCCTGGGGAATATCATGATCAACACCATCCTCCCATCTAAAAGCTCCCTTATTGTTAACCTTATCAGGCGTTATAAAAGGAATGCCATCAAATGAGAGCGAAACATAAAAGGAAAGAAACATTAATATCACCAGGAAGCTGAAAACGTAGTTCGTGTATTTTTTAACATACTTTTCCAAAAAGTAAGCCCCGAACACAAACAGAATCGGATAAATACCTAAAGTATAATAGGCTTTTCCACTTCCTGCCAATAGTAAAAGAATAATAAATATATAGATTGTGCCAAACAACCTGTACTTCTTTTCTTTTTTATAAACTAATAAAATTATTAAGGCAAGAATCCAAATAAAAAGAGCCTGAATATTCATTAAAAACTGAGCAATAATAAAATCTGAATATCGAACATGAATAAGTTGGGTCTCCCTAAGTTCAGTCATGTGCTGCAAAACAGGCCAGCTATTTTCATATTGCCAAAGTAAGTTTGGAGAAATAATGGTTAGTCCTATGGCTAAAGCTATTATGAAATACTTGGATTTATACAAATACCTATATTTCGACAGTATTAACGAAAATGCAAAGGCCGCATAAAAGAATACAATAGAGTATTTATTCAGAAAAGCAAATCCGAAGACTATAGCAATCCACAGCCAGATTTTAGGATTGTTACGTGAGATCATCCTCAGGATTAAATATCCGGATAATAACCAGTAAAAATGATTAAAGGCAACTGGTTGAAAAAGAGCATTGGTGTGCAGGTAAGAGGGAGAAAGCAGGTAAGCAAGACAGGCAAGTATGATGGCCTTTTTTTTACCACCTAATTCTTTAATGAATAAGCCAATTATAATGAGATTGAATGCGCCAATAAGTGCCGGAAAAAACCTTAGACCAAATACCGTATTCCCGAAAATTGATGTTGCCAGTTTCCCGATGACAGCAATAGATGGAGGCACCGAAACATAGCCCCAGGCAAGATGTTCACTCTGTGCATAATAGAGATAAGCATCCCTATGCAATTCAAAGTTAGAGACAGTAAAGAAGTGAATAAGAAGCTTTGCGAAAGCAAAAAATAATATTAATTGCCATTCACTTGAAATATTGAGTCTGAATCTGGGTAGTTTCAATTTATTATTCTTCCCTTTTTGATTTTCTAAATTAAGTATTTCCTTTTTGGGAATTAATAGTTACCGCCAGTCGTTGTTAGCCACTGGTTTTTCAATTTAATTGTTTTTGGAAACTACAAAACAAGAAATTCTGTGTTGTATCAAATGGTGTTTTATGAGCTTCTGTTATACAACGAATTTTATCAAACCCTTTTTTAAATTCTGTTGCCAGTTTTTCTTCACTGTATTGTTTAATTTCAAGTCCACTACATTTTGCCGGTCCGTTTTCCGAAAATGTCGCGATGGTCAAAAATCCGTTCACAGAATTTCTTGCAGTCGTCATATATTTTTCAATTTGTTCAGCCGTTGTCAAAAAATGAAAGGTCGCTCTGTCGTGCCAAACATCAAAAGTCGTTTTCGGTTTAAATTCTGTTATATCGCTTACAACCCAATTCACTTTCGTTGCCTTGTTGCCAAGTCGTTTTTGTGATTTTTCAAGTGCTTTGGCTGAAATGTCAAGTACAGTAATATTTTCAAATCCTTCGTCAAGTAAATGGTCCACAAAGTTACTGTCGCCACCACCAATATCTATGATTTTAGCAGTTTTTTTAAGCCCGAATGAATGTATAAATTCAAGTGAAGTTTTGGGCACTTCCTGTGCCCAGCTTAGCTGGTCAGGGTTATTAGTTTCGTAAATTGTTTCCCAATGTTTCTTTCTGTCTGATCCCATTTTTATTTCAGTTTTCAGTTTTTCTATTTCGCCTATAATGGTGCTGTACAAGCTGATTTAAATAAACTTTTGATTCAACCAGTTCAAAATCCAATTCCTCAGGGAGTTCAGAAAATAACGGAGAGCCACCTCCTAATAGAACAGGAAAAATGGTTATTATCATCTCGTCAATTAAGTCTTGCTTCAAAAAACTCTGAATTGTTTTGCCACCATCAATGTAAAGGCGGGGACACCCTTTTTTATGAATTTGTTCTAAAATTTGGGCCAATGTGCCTTTTACTAAATGTGCCTTCCCTTTGTGACTTTCAGGGATTTGGTTTAAAGAATTACTCAACACGAATACGGGCTTTTTGTAAGGCCAGTCAACATCAAACCCGAGAACTGTTTCAAATGTAGAACGCCCCATCACGAGTGCGTCAATGCCCTCGGTGAATTTTACATAGCCCATATCTTCATCATCGGGAATTGAAATCGAATCTAGCCATTCAATTCCACCATTTTTATCAGCTATATAACCATCCAGGCTTGTTGCTATATATACGCTATTCTTCTTTTCCATTAGTAGTTTCCATGGTCTTAAATGAATGCCTTTTATAATGTTGATGTTTCGTTGTGTCTTCTAGTCATTTTTTACTATATCATCCGGTTTCCAGGTTTGGTCAAAATAGGCGTCAAGTGGGCCATATAAACGAATATAGGTGAACCAACCTTCTCCGGGAATTGTTTTTACCCAGTTCTTTTCAAATCCTTTAGGAGCTTCTTTACCAAAATAAATATCAATGGAACCATCTTCATTAAAAACAGGATCATCGTAGGTACTAACACTTGGTTTGTCTTGTCCGTTTTGTAACAGGGAGCGTGTGTCAGGGTGATAAACAGTTACCGACCAGAAATCTTTTGCAGGAATACCGGCTGGTAAATGCAATTTATAGTTATGGTCGCCCATCAAGAAATTATCTTCATCGTCGCGGTACACGCATAAATACTGAGACCCTATTCCAACCATTTTACGTGCCATGGCAGGTGTAACAACAATTG
>CBDTVT010000044.1:0-19109 GCA_965364275.1 uncultured Eudoraea sp.
CCATCTGAATTGCTGCGATCTTGCAGCGCTGATAACAACGGGAAGTTCAGCCGGGGTTTCGACATCTTCTAGGTATTTAAATTTCCAGTTTTTAAGCTGGGCCCTGTAACTAAGGTCCAGGTCTTCAGTTAAAGTATCGCCTTCCCAGTTTCCTGCATCAAGAATACATTCTTTTCTCCAGATACCTGCTGTACCATTAAAATTAATAAAGTGACCTTTTGCATTTCTTCCAACCTGTTCAAGAGTAAAATGCGCATCGAGAGCAAAAGCCTGAATTTTTGTAAGTGTAGAATAGTCCCTATTGATATGCCCCCATCTGGTTTGAACAACACCTATTTCCTTATCTTTAAAATAAATAACGGTTTTCTTTAACCAATCGTAATTCGGAAGAAAATCGGCATCAAATATAGCTATGAAATCACCTTTTGCTATTTTCAGACCTTCCTTAAGGGCCCCGGCCTTATAACCCGACCTGTTTTCTCTTCGAATGTGCTGTATATCTAATCCGGTTTCCTGCAGAGCTTTAATTCTTCCCGCCGTTTCTTCAACCGATAACTTATCTGTGGAGTCGTCTAAAACCTGAATTTCCAGTTTGCTTTTAGGGTATTCTATTTTGGAAATATTTTCCAGTAAGCGTTCCACAACGTATTCTTCATTATATATGGGCAACTGAATAGTTACAGAGGGAATCTCCTTTGCGTCCAGCAAATTGTATTTAGGGGCAACATCATTTATCTTCTTATTCCCTAAATAATTAACCAATAGGTTTAATTGTGCCAGACTGTAAAAAAAGATCAGTAAGAGGGCTGTGCTGTAAATCCCGATAATAATGTAAGCAATAGTTAGTCCCATATTATTTTAAACTGTATTTAAAAATCCAACCTAATATTTTTACGCCTGCAAAGATACTACCTTTTATTGTGCCAGACACTTTAGAAACTCCAATTCTTTTTTTGTAACGCACTGGTATTTCGACATATGACATTTTGTTTTTAATTGCTTTCAGCTGCATTTCAATGGTCCACCCGTAGGTTTTATCTTCCATTTCCATCTCCAAAAGCTTCTCGTATTTAATGGCTCTAAAAGGTCCTAAATCTGTAAATGTTGACCCAAATAATAGTTTCATTAAAAATGTAGCCAATTTATTGCCAAAAATTTGCTGCGGTGTCATAGAACCTTCCTCTCTCAATGCTTTTGTTCTCGCTCCGATCACCAAATCTACATTCTCATCCAGAATAGGTTTTACAATTTTACCAAGCTCTTCCGGATAATCAGAATAGTCTCCGTCGATAAATACGATAATATTGGGCTTCCTGGACTTCTTGGCTATATAATCCATTCCGCAAAGGCAGGCATATCCATAGCCTTTTCTAGTTTCATTTAACACCGTAGCTCCTGCTCTTGTTGCGTTTATAGCGGTATCATCCGATGAGTTATTGTTTACAACAATTATTTCAGAAACTATAGCTGGGATTTCCTGAATGACCTTTGTAATAGAATTTGCTTCATTATACGCCGGGATTATGACTTTGATATCTGTCATACTCTTCAAAATGATTTGTTATTCTCCACGTGTATTATTTATTTCCTGCATTTCTCATTAAGTCGAAATTTTCTTCTGCCTGTGCGGTGCAAAAATATCACTATTTATGGCACCATCGATACCTGAAATAATTCTTTTTAAGTCCATTTTATTAAGGAGAACGCAAGAAGTGCAGACAATATTAAAGATGGAAAAAATAAGATTTAAAGACTGTAATAAAGTAAACTGAAATTAAGTAATATTTATTTTTGGTTTAGCAGGGTCATTAAATCTACGTCATTACCTAATAAGACCTCATTACCATCAATGCGTCCTTTTAAGGGACCATTCTCAAGTTTCAAAACACCTCTCGGACAGACTGCAGAACATATACCGCAACCAACACAACTTGAGCGCACTATATTTTCACCTTTCTGAGCATAAGCACGCACATCAATGCCCATTTCACAATAAGTAGAACAATTCCCGCATGAAATACATTGACCACCGTTAGTTGTTATTCTGAATCTTGAAAACAAACGTTGTTGAAAACCTAAAATGGCCGCCATAGGGCAACCAAAACGACACCAGACCCTGTTGCCGAAAATAGGATAGAAACCTGTGCCAATAACCCCCGAAAAAATACTACCAATAAGAAATCCGTATGATTTCCTTAAAGTTTCAGATTTAAACAGGAATACGTTGCCATCTCCACTGAGATAGTGAAAACCAATTAGGGCCATAATTATTGTGAAATATCCAATTGCACCATAAAGGGCATCTTTCTGAAATTGCTCTCTTTTGAATACCATAACAAGAACGAAAATCAAGGTCAATAACAGGGCTACACCAATAAGAAAAGTATTTTTGGTCAACCAGTACTTGCTGGTATCGTTGCCCAGATAGGAATAAATTACGGCTGTAGTCATTAGAGTAACAAAAACCACAACACTATGAACTACCCAGCGCTCTACTTTCCAAGCTGATAATCTTTTGTCGCTTAGCTGTCTGAATGAATCCCCTGC
The DNA here is from genome assembly GCA_965364275.1 of uncultured Eudoraea sp. Classification (GTDB taxonomy): domain Bacteria; phylum Bacteroidota; class Bacteroidia; order Flavobacteriales; family Flavobacteriaceae; genus Eudoraea. The sequence continues at coordinate 2,548 of CBDTVT010000044.1, forward strand.
TGTTTCAGCCAATCCTCCACAACCGCAAACCCAAGAACAGTACCAGCGTTTACCATATTTATAAGTCAGAATAGGGGAGATCACAAAAACGGACAATATGCCAAATATGAGCATAGCCATGCCAATATCTCCCGAATCTATAAATGCATTTATCCGGTATCTTTCAAAATTATAATAGTTTAACGGCCAGATATTCTTCAGATCATAATAGGGGAGCGTACCATTTAATCTGGCCATTATTTCGGGAATGATAAATGCAAAAGCTGTTTGAAAGAACATAACGCTTATGGTACGAATCATTTCGTATCTGTTATGCCTGTATTTCCAAATAAATTTAATACCGAAAGCCAGAATAGCAACGGTATATAGTGATCCGTAAACAAACCACTGGCTGGCCGGATTGCCACTCAATAATCTGCTTAGCGGGTCAAATAATGCAATTATACCTGTATTTGAACCATTCTTTACCAGTCCCAGGAATTCCGGGAAAAAGTAAAGGACTATATAGAATCCTGTAAGTGTTATTCCGGTTATCCAGGCCCATAGACCTTTAGAAGATATTGATTTAAACCAAACCCCGTCATTTTTTATACCCTTCAGTTTTTGAGCATATGCTTCTTTTGTAAACCAAATTACTCCGATAAAAATAGCCATGAGGGAAATGATCAGCCAAATTCCTTTATTGGGAAAGTTTACATTAAAACCAGCAAGTAGAACTATGAAAAGACCTGATAATCCCAATATTACAGCTAATTTTTGAGATCGACTCAAAGCCGCAGGCGGTTGGCCAGTTAGTGCCATGCTTTTATCTAAAGTGCTCATTCTTTATTTCAGTTTTAATAAGGTTTTAAAGATCACATTCCAGAGTTAAAAGACTCATCCGATTGCAAAAATTCGTTTCCAGTTTTTCTTTTCGGGTTTAATATCAGTACCAAATTCTAAATTAAATTTAGCAGCAATTTCATTTTCATACTCTACATAGAATTCAGGATCAAAATTGGCATCTTTAAGATATTTAATCACATGCATAACATCTCGTCCTTCATTTAGCCATATATCGAAGATCTCATGGCGCAGCCGAATTCCAAAAGTATTTATTCCCAGAAATTTCCTGGTTTCTTTATGAAAGGCAATAGTCAGACATATTTTTTCGGTATTGTGCCGCCAATGAAAATGTTCCTCATATTCTTTTCTACCGTTGGTACTAAAAACCCACCCATAAGTTTGGTATTCTACGTCAAGAAATTTGGCTGAATTAAACCAGTGTCCCGGTTTGTATTCGGTCCTGTTTCCACAAATAGTCTGGGCAACTGTCTCTCCCATCATACGGCCTGTATACCAAACAGCTTCAATAGGTCGGCGATTGCCAATGGGTTCATGTTGTTCTGCACAGTCTCCAATAGCATAAATATCTTTGATGTTAGTTTCAAGAAATCGGTTTACCTTAATTCCCCTGCCCAACTCAATTCCGGAGTCGTTTAAAAATGAGACATTAGGCGAAACACCAGGTGTTAATCCCACCATTTGACATTCAATGGTTTCTCCTTTATCGGTAATAACGGACTTTACTCGGCCGCTTTCATCGGCTACTATTTCAATGAGATTTGTCTCCAGTTGAAGGTCTATATGATGTTCCTGAATGTGTTCATTCAGCATCTTAGCTTCTCCATCCGGGAGCACTATATCCCAAAAGTTCTTTTCACGAACTAGAAAAGTAACAGGGATATCTCTACTGCGAAGCATTTCAGCTAATTCAATTCCAATTAATCCACCTCCAACAATAACAGCGCGTTTGCAAACCTCTTTATTGGGGGCATTGATTTCTAATAAATCGAGATCTTGTTTGGAATACAAACCCTGTACCCCATGCAGATCCTGTCCTGGCCAACCAAATTTATTTGGTTTTGACCCGGTCGCCAGAATTAACTTATCGTATTTCAATGTTCGCGCGTCTTCAATCTGTAGTTCTTTTTTCTCATGATCTACATTACTGACGTAGCCTCGTAGGAGTTCAATCCTATTTTTCTCCCAAAACCAGTCTTCATAAGGCTTTATATGTTCAAACTTCATATGACCCATATAAACATACATCAATGCTGTTCTGGAAAAGAAATGATCGGTTTCAGCAGAAATTATTATAATTCTCTTATTCGAGTTTTTACGGATATGTCTTGCGGCTGTTACACCTGCAACTCCATTCCCAATAATTACAATATTTTCCATGTTGTTTGTGGGTTGATAGGCATTATGTCGAATATAAAGATAATAACTTAACACCCACTTTAAATTTACATCAAGATTTATTACCTTATTTTTGTAAATGTCCTTTTAAATCAATTATGAAGAGATTCGGGTTTTTATTATTGCTCTTTCTTCAATTGTCTTGTACCAGTCAACCGGTTAATAAGATTAATGGAATAAGTTTTGTTGCTTCCAGGGATAAAGCTGTCCAGGAGCATGTAGATGCTTTCCTGAATATTCATGCGGATCATGCGGCTGTAATGCCATTTGGTTTTATAAGAGATATTTCAAGTCCGGAAATAATTTTTGATACAGACCGTCAATGGTATGGGGAAACCCAGGGTGGTGCCAAGCAGTATATTGAACTATTGCGGGCAAACAAAGTTAAGGTGATGGTAAAGCCCCAAATCTGGATATGGCGTGGCGAATTTACCGGGGGCTTAAAGATGGAGACAGAGGAAGACTGGAAGATTCTGGAGGTATCCTATGATAAATTTATGCTTACCTATGCCAAATTAGCCCAGGAAACTAAAGCTGAAATTCTTTGTATTGGCACAGAACTGGAGCAATTTGTAAAGAACAGGCCAAAGTATTGGGAAGATTTAATTGTAAAAATTCGAAAGGTTTATAAAGGTAAGTTAACCTATGCTTCAAACTGGGATGAATACAAACGAACACCCTTTTGGGAGTCCCTTGACTATATTGGTATAGATGCTTATTTTCCCTTATCTGATGCTAAAACCCCAACGGTAGCGCAGTTAAAAGCCGGTTGGAAACCCTGGAAAGAGAATATTGCTGCTCTTTCAAAAAAAACCTCCCGTCCTGTACTTTTTACAGAATTTGGATATAGAAGTATGGATTACACTGCAAAAAAACCATGGCTTGTTGATCGAAATGAGGAAGGTGTGAACTTGGAGGCTCAAGTAAATGCTAAGAAAGCTATTTTTGAAGAGTTTTGGCAGGAAGACTGGTTTGCAGGAGGGTTTGTATGGAAGTGGTTTCTTAATCACGAAAAAGCTGGTGGTGGAATGGATAACAGATTCACGCCTCAAAATAAACCAGCGGAAGAGATTATTAAATTGTTTTATCAGACTAATTGATCGCTATATTTTGTTCTATTTATTTTGTATCCTGATCTGCTTGCAATTTGGCAACATTTTTGATAATCTTTGTAAAACTTGATTATTGTGCCTCAGAATTTTATAAAACCACTTTTAATACTCCTATGGTTTCCACTATTAACTTTGGTAGCACAGGATTCCCTGAAAACCGTTATTGCTGAAAAAGGTGATGGGATTTACTCATTGCTTCGCAAGCAGGGAGTTGACCCTTATATAACTTATGATGATTTCATTGCTCTTAACTTACCCAGACTTAGAGATAGTTTGCATTTGTACGAAGGAATGGCCTATGTCATTCCTAAAACAACAGAAGATAATCTGGAAAGCGTTAAAGAAGAAACTAAAGTTGCTGGAATAAAAAATTCTGTAAAGGGTATATCTTATGATATATTTGGCGAGAAATATGCTGAGGTAACTGGTAAAAGCGAGCGTTTAAAAGGAACAGTATATTATTTGATTTCAGGACATGGGGGACCTGATCCCGGAGCTATGACGCAATATGTTGGCAAATCTATTTCAGAAGACGAATATGCTTACGATGTGACCCTGAGGTTGGCAAGAGAACTACTTTCCCATGGGGCACAGGTTTATGTTATTGTACGTGATCCGGATGATGGTATTCGCGATGAGCGAATTCTGGAAATGGATAAGGATGAGTTAGTCTTACCTGACCAGACCATTCCTTTAGACCAAAAAGACAGGCTTGAGCAACGGGTAAATGCCGTGAACAAATTATATCTGAAACATAAAGGTAAACATCAACGCCTTGTGGTTACTCATGTCGATAGCCGTAGTAAAGGACAAAACATTGATGTTTTTTTCTATTACCACGAGAAAAGTAGTAAGGGTAAAAAACTTGCTGAAAGTATTCACAATACATTTAAAAAGAAATACAAAAAATACCAACCCAACCGAAGCTATTCGGGAACTTTTGAAGACAGGAGTAATCTCTACCTGGTCAAGAAAACCGTGCCCGCAATGACGTTTATAGAAATTGGGAATATTCGCAATAAAAAAGACCAACGCCGGATATTGGATTACGACAATAGACAGGCTTTGGCAAAATGGATTTCAGAAGGAGTAATCCTTGACTACGAGACGAAATAGTTGTTTACAAATTCACACAATAAATTACGCGGAAATTTTTCTTTTATAGTAGCGGTACAACTGTTCGGGATCTGCCCCGAAATAATTCTTAAGATGTATTATTCCAAAGTAGAATTGCAGTTTTAATTTACCAATTTGTTCATATTTACGCGCTGAGGTTTGCACCTTATCTGGCAGGATCTTAAAATTAGTAAGCTCATAGAGACGGCTTGTGAATTCATTATCCTCATAGATTATGTAACTTTCATCATAGCCACCCGAAGTATGGAACAATGCTTTCGTGATAAAAAGGGATTGATCTCCACCCCTGCATATCTTATGATTTATTCTGCTAAACCAGGAAAAGAATCTCAAAAACCGGCTATTGCTATCAAATTTCATCCTAAAACATCCGGCTTCATTACCATTCTGAATAGCATCTATGATAATCTTGTCAAAGTTTTTTGGAGGAAAAGTATCTACGTGCAGAAAGTACAGAATTTCACCTAAAGCATGTTTAGCGCCATAATTCATTTGTTTTGCGCGACCTTTTTCCGACCGTTGCACAACAGTATCAAATTTCAAAGCGGCTTTTATGGTACCATCGGTACTTCCACCATCTATCACAAGAATCTCTTTTATATTGGAAGAACTTGCATTTTTCAGAATATAATCTATAAGCTTAACTATATAGCGCTCTTCATTCAGAACAGGAATAATAATACTTATAGTGGGTTTATTACTTAATTTCATTTAAACTCCAATTGTATTTAAGATATTCAATTTTTGCATCAGGATTAATGGATGATTTTAAATATTGGTTCAAATAAACTCTTAGGGAACCGTTATTTTCAAAATCCTTTTTATACCATTTAAAGATCTTGGATAACTCTGCTTTATTTTCAGAAATAATATTTCGACTGGGGTCATTTATAAAGTCTTTCGTAGCCTCATCCAATTGTTTATCCAACTTTCCTTCCGTATAGGCTTCGTTAAGTAATTTTGGGCATGAATATGAGGCACAGTTAATGGCAAAATGAATTCGGGGTTCATTCATTTTTCTTAGGATCTTATGCTCTATTTCTCCTAATGAAATTAACCCTCCGCCATATTTGATCCACGCTTTGTCCCAGGGTTTGTTTATGTCTGTTATGCTAGCCAAAGGATAATTATCCAAAATTAGTTTAACTGTGGCGGCATTGTAAAGATTAATATAGTACGCCAGTTTTTTTTCTCTGGACCAGTTTTCATTTACCGTATTATTGCTCAATTGCTCTAAGTACCGGTTTAAAGTTTCTGATTCCTTTTTAAAACCTAAATAGTCTACGTTGCCATTCTCGTCAACGAAGTTATTGAGCAATCTGTCCCAGCTTTTATGGTCCACATTTCCGCATATCTGTTCATTGCTAATTGGAACCAAAGCCAATGAGTCCGACAAGAATGAAATGGGCTGGAAAAGACAGAATAAAATTAGATAACTTATTTGGAGCATTGTTTATTTTAAAACTTTAGTTGATTTAGTAGTTTAAACCTTACATCAAATCCCAATTACTTTGCGAATGGAAATTTATTGTTCCGATTAATAAATGTGATGCACTTAATTTGTGTTATTGGACTATTACCATTGAATGTGATACCAGTATAACTCATAATTCCCTTATCAGTTCCATAAATAATTTTATCATTTTGGGTTCGGTTTCCCCGGCAACTCTGATTATTTCATTGATATTAACGGGCTGCAGATTGTCTGGATCGCATTCATCTGTAAGTACGGACACGGCCACCACAGGAAGATTTAAATGGTTGGCCACAATTACTTCGGGAACCGTACTCATACCAACGGCATCTGCCCCTATAGTTTTTAACATCCGATATTCCGCCTTTGTTTCCAGTTGAGGCCCAACGACAGAAGCATATACACCACTATGTAATGTAATACTTTCACGGAATGCAATTCCTTTAATTTTTTCACACATCTCCATATCGTATGGCTGACTCATATCCACAAAACGAATCCCAAAATCAGCCACATTTTTAAATGCCAAAGGCGATCCACACTGAAGATTAATATGATCTTCAATAAGCATGATATCACCTTTTTTATAGTTCAGGTTTATGGCCCCGGCTGCATTAGAGATGAACAATTTTTTTATTCCCAGTTCGTGCATTACCCGAATAGGATAGGTAACATCATCAAACTCATAACCCTCGTAAACATGAAAACGACCCTGCATAACCACTACTTTTTTGTTTTCGAGAATGCCATAGATAAGCTTACCTCTATGAAATTCAACAGTAGCTAATGGAAAAAATGGAATGTTATGGTAATGGGCTACAACACTAGATTCTATATGGTCTACCAATTTGCCAAGTCCTGTTCCTAGTACAATCCCTATTTCAGGACTTTCAAAGCCTTTATTTCTGAGGTAAAGAGTTGATTCTTCCAGCTGTTTTTTGGTCATAGGCTCAAATTTTTACAAAGGATTGAAAAATATCAATATCTTTTAAATCTTCGTAGACGTCAATATCATTTTTGATTTGTAAGAGTATTACCTTTTTATGGTTTAGGTTATTGAGCGTATCTTCCAGGACGGTTTCTGTGCCCCAGTTCTTGTTTAGGAATATATCATTGTTCAATGTCTTCATTCCTATGAGATAGTAACCGCCATCTGCCGCAGGGCCTATGACAAAATCCACGTTTTCCATTTCTGCAAAAGCTTCGTCAATGGTTTCACTATTTAAATCATAAATATCACTTCCTATTATGATTATCTTCTTATAACCCTTTTGAAATCCAGATTTAAAAGCATTATACATTCGTTCTCCCAAATCATTACCTTCTTGCAACTGTTTTGCATAATTGCCTTTATCCCACAAATCATTTTCGGAAACTTCTTCTGAATAATGAACTTCTTTTGAACAATTAAGGTCTTTAGTAATCTCGGCCGTATGCCTCAATAGGATCATATAAATATCCAATGCGGCCTGATCTCCTATAGTCTCGGCCAATCTTGTTTTACACTTTCCTAATTTGGGGTTTCTGGTAAAAATAAGTAGTAATCGGTCTTTATTTTCTTCCAACGTCATGTATGAATTAATCCTAATATACTTTTTCTGCCTTGGTCAGGTATTTTCCCCATAGCTTACCAAATGCGTGCACTTTTTTTGTTTTTTCACCCCTGGTATTATAAACGGGATAGCCCTGATTGGTCCATTCAAAAATACCTCCATATAAATTTTTCGTATTGAAATAGCCAGATTCTAAAAGTTCTTCGCCAATATTCTCAGATCTAACCCCGATGGAACAATAAACAACAAGGTTTGAATTTTTATTGGGATATTTATCTACCACGTCTGCCAATTTGAAATCATCATAACCTACCCAGACGGCATTTTTTAAATGACTTATCTCATATTCTTCCCATTCTCTCGCGTCTAAAATAATTTGGTTTTGAAAATTTTGCAATTCCGTCACAGAAATGTAAGGTACACTTTCGCTATTGTACCAATCAAGAGCCTTCTCTATTGAAGATTGTGCGTTAGCAGAGAGTATTAGAAAAAAGAAACATAAACATTTGAAAAAATTATACATCGTAATGAAATAAATCTACGTGTAAAGATACTCATTTGAGTAAAAAATCATCCCATAAAGCGGTGTTTTCAGGACCGATAAATAAAATGTATTTTTATAAAAATCAACTATTTGTAATGAGAACCTATATTATTTCTTCCATGCTGGGATTACTATTTATTTCAATTTATTCCTGTAAAAACAAAGAAGAAGAAAAGAATACAGAAATGGTTTCAATTCCAGAAACAACCTTTTTTAAGGAACCATACAGACCACAATTCCATTTCTCACCAACAGAGATGTGGATGAATGATCCAAATGGACTTGTATTTAATGACGGGATATATCATCTTTTCTATCAGTACTACCCTGAAGATATTGTATGGGGACCTATGCATTGGGGTCATGCCACAAGCAAGGACCTTGTGTATTGGGAACATAAGCCCATTGCTTTATTTCCAGATGAGAATGGATATATTTTTTCAGGTAGTGCTGTTCTGGATAAAAATAATACGTCCGGCCTGGGCACCCCAGACAATCCGCCGTTGGTGGCCATATTTACGTATCACAATATGAACAAAGAGAAGAATGGTTCAAGTGATTTTCAAACACAAGGGATTGCCTATAGCCTGGATAATGGGGAATTATGGACGAAATATCAGAATAATCCCGTCCTGGGAAATGAGGGGATTCGCGATTTTAGAGACCCAAAGGTCTTTTGGCATGAACCTACTCAAAGTTGGATCCTGGTATTGGTTGCCGGAGACCATGCCAAAATTTATAGGTCTGCCGACCTAATTTCCTGGACTTACTTAAGTGAATTTGGTAAGGAAGCTGGAGCTCATGGAGGGGTATGGGAATGCCCTGACCTTTTTCCATTAAAAGTTTCCGGTTCAGGGGAGGAAAAATGGGTTCTTATTATTAGCATAAATCCTGGGGCACCTAACGGAGGTAGCGGGACCCAATATTTTATCGGTGAATTTGACGGGACCACATTTACCTCCGATCAAAAGGTAGAAAAATGGATAGATTGGGGAACGGATAATTATGCGGGGATAACTTATAACAATGAACCAAATAATCAGCGGATATTTATCGGATGGATGAGTAATTGGGCCTACGCGCGAGATACGCCAACAAAGGAATGGCGAAGTGCGATGACTGTTCCAAGAAATTTATCACTCATTAAATTGGGGAATTCATATGAATTGGCTAATTACCCCATGGAGGATTTTGGGACCGTCTTTAAGTCGGAAATTAAAAAGGACCTCGAATTGTCAGCAGGTGAGTCAGAAACTGTCCCATTTGACAACTATAATCAATCAGAAATAAGGTTTGAAACCACGAATCGAAATTTTAAATTTTCTTTTTATAATAGTTTAGACGAGGAACTGGTATTAACCTTAGACGAGGATCAGGAATTGTTTTTATTAGATCGAACTAAGTCGGGCAAAACCACCTTTAAAGAAGAATTTGCTAAAAATGCACAAAAAATGCCAATCTCTAATATGCCTGAGGGGGAAATTGAAGTCCGAATTTTGATGGATTGGTCGTCTATAGAAGTCTTTCTAAATAATGGGCAATATGTAATGACTGCACAAATATTTCCCAATGCACCTTATACGAATCTTGATTTCAAGAATTCTTCACAAAACGTAATGATAATTAAGTCTTTGGAAGTTAATAGAGCCGAATCTATTTGGTAGGTTCTTAGGTGCTCTGATTTAAAATGCCAAACATAAGCCCCCGTAACTCGGCGAGGCCTTTAAGACGTCCAATACCGGAATAGCCCGGATTTGTCTTAATATTCAGGTCGTTTAACAATTGTTGTCCGTGATCCGGACGCATAGGCAATTGCCTGTTTCTTTTTTCCTGTAATGCAAGTAGTTCCTTAACCACACTGTACATAGGGACATCCCCTTCCAGGTGGCAGGCTTCGTAAAAATCGCCATCTTCATTTCTCCGGGTACTTCTAAGATGTACAAAGTGGATGTGATCTCCATAGTCCCTTATAATTTGTGCCAGGTTATTATCTGCTCTTACGCCCAGGGAGCCAGTGCAAAATGTAATCCCATTGTTTGGACTGCTGTTTTCTGTCAGGATTCTTTTAATATCGGCAGATGTACTCATAATTCTGGGTAAACCGAGAATGGGATAAGGGGGATCATCCGGATGGATGGCGAGAAATACATTATTTACTTCAGCCACAGGAAGTACTTCATTTAGAAAAAGACGCAAGTTCTTTTCCAAAGTGGCGGCGTCAATATTTTGATAACTATCTAATGCTTCCTGAAACTCTTCAAGTGTATAACCTATCTCTGCCCCGGGCAGATTATCTAAAATGGTTCTTTTGAGTTTTTCAATTTCTTCAGTACCCAAACCATGATAATAGGTTTCTGCTTTTTTAATCATATCCGGAGGATAAGATTCCTTAGCACCCTGTCGCTTTAAAATAAAACAGTCGAAGGCGGCCAAGGCTCTCATTTCAAAATTTAATGTTCTTGCCCCGTTAGGAAGTTCATGATCCAATTCTGTGCGTATCCAATCTAAAATGGGCATAAAATTATAGCAGATAATACTTATATTTTCTGATGCGAGGTTTTGGATGGTTATCTTATAGTTTTCTATAAGTTCCTCAAAATTTCCACTTCTGGTTTTAATACGTTCATGAACAGGAACACTTTCTACCACAGACCATCTAAGGCCGGCATCTTCTATAAGCCTTTTACGATTACGTATTGCATCTGTGCTCCATACCTCTCCATTAGGTATTTCGTGCAAAGCAGTTACAATACCAGTTGCACCTGCCTGCCTTATATCACTTAGCGTTACAGGATCAGTAGGCCCATACCAACGCATTGTTTCTTCCATTGTCTTCATACCCCAGAATATGCATTAAAACCGCCATCTACCGGAATTATGGTTCCGGTTACAAATTTGGAAGCATCGCTACTTAGCCATTGAAGAACACCAAAGAGTTCATCAGGATCACCAAATCTGCCCATTGGAGTGTTGGCAATAATTTGTGTGCCGCGTTTGGTTAATTGCCCATCTGCTTCGGTGAGCAAAGTGCGGTTTTGCTCTGTTAAAAAGAAACCGGGAGCAATTGCATTAACTCTTAACTCCGTACTGTGTTTACTACAAAATTCGATAGCTAACCATTTGGTAAGGTTGTCGATAGCTGCCTTGGCCGAGCCATAGCCCAATACACGGGTTATGGGTCTTTGCGCGGCCATAGAAGAAATATTAATAATACTTCCTTTCAAATCCTTTAGAAATAATGGCAGGAATGTTTTTATTGGCAGGAAGGAACCCATATAATTCAATTCCATAACTTTATTAATGTCCTCTATTCCTGCATCAAGTATAGTCTGTTCAGGCGTAATCACTGCCCCGGGTATATTCCCTCCGGCCAGATTAACCAGTACATCTATTTTTCCAAATTTGTCTATAAGCTCCAATTTTGCACGCTCTAAATCTTCCTCATTGGTGACATCGGCAATCAGAGGAAACACCTTATGCCGCGTACCCTTAATTTGCGCGATTAGTGAATTTACTTTGTCCGGATTCCTGCCCAGCGCAACTACTCTTGCACCTTGTCTGGCCAGATAGGCTGTCATTGCGGAACCTAATACACCGGTTGCGCCACTAACTACTATAATTTTGTCGTCTACAGAAAACAATTCAGACATGATAATATGTTAAGTATATTTCTTTTAGTCATAGGAAAAACAAAGATTCCCGGAATCTGATTAATCTTTCCAAATATAACTTAAGAAAGTTAAATTCTTGAAGTACTAATGAAACTAAAATGGAAAATAAGCCTTCGCATTATGGTAACAGATATCTGCTACAATCTTGCCCAACCATTTTTCATCTTCCGGTAATTCTCCATTTGCAACGTCTTTACCTAAAAGATTGCAGAGTACTCTTCTAAAATATTCATGCCTTGGAAATGAAAGAAAACTACGAGAATCTGTTAACATCCCAATAAAACAACTAAGCAAGCTAATATTGGAAAGAGAGTTCAATTGTTTTTCTATACCGTCTTTCTGATCTAAAAACCACCAGGCAGAACCAAATTGAATTTTACCCTTGACGCTTCCGTCGTTAAAATCACCAACCAAAGCTGCAATAACTTCATTGTCTGCCGGGTTTAAATTATAAATAATTGTTTTCGCAAGTTGGTCTGTGCTATCCAGGTAATCCAGGAAGTTACTCAAGGATACTGCCTGTGAAAAATCCCCAATGGAATCAAAACCGGTGTCCGGCCCCAATTGTTGGAGCATTCTTTGGTTATTGTTTCTGAGCGCACCAAGGTGAAACTGCTGTACCCAACCTTTTTTATGGTAGCATTTGGCAAGAAACTTTAATACGTCAGATTTAAAATAAGCTACTTCATTGGAATTTAGGGATTCCCCATTTTTTAATCTTTTAAAGATTTTAGAGATATCAAAGCTTTCATTTTTGTAAAAAGGGAGATAGTCCAAACCGTGATCTGCTAGTCTGCAGCCATTATCATGGAAATAATTTATTCTTGATTCCAAGGCTGATAAAAGGTCGGCATATGAATGAATAGACGTACCAGTAACATCTTCCAATTGGCCTAAGTATTCAAGGAAAGCGCTGGTATTTTCTACGGCATAGGCTTTATCTGGCCTGAAGGCCGGCAATAATTTCAGGGTAGGGTTCTGAATACCTTTTTTATGGTATTCAAGCGTATCCAGGGGATCGTCCGTTGTACATACAACTTCAACCTTCATCTGCTTCAGAAGGCCTAAGGTGCTATAAGCGGGAAGTTGTAATTGTTCAGTGCAAGAATCATAAATATTTTGCGCATTATTTTGGTCCAGGAATTCACTTATATTAAAATAACGCTTTAATTCAAGGTGGGTCCAATGGTACAAAGGATTCCGAACAGTATATGGAACAGTCTCTCCCCATTTTACAAATTTCTCCTTATCTGCGGCATTTCCGGTAATATATTTTTCTTCAATCCCAAGAGTCCGCATAGCTCTCCATTTATAATGGTCTCCCTGCAGCCATACCTGAGAGATATTATCAAATTGAAAATCTTCAGCTATTTTTCTAGGTGACAAATGATTGTGGTAATCAATGATAGGGAGATTTTCGGCATAATCGTGGTAAAGTCTGCTGGCAAATGGGGTCTGCAATAAAAAATCTTCATGTATAAAATTATTAACCGCCATTTTAGTTTGCATTTACGGTTTCAGGTAACATTGTTCCAACCATACCGGAAGCCAGTGCTTCCAGATCAATACCCAATTGTTCTTTATTTACGCGAAGTACTTCAGTGCGTAATTCTATAGGTAAATTAGCATAACCGTCCTTTGCCCCAAGGATCATTCCGGCCACTGCGGCAACAGTATCATTGTCTCGGCCGTAGTTTACAATAAACTGAATGCTCTTTTCAAAATCACCTTCCCCAAATGCCAATCCTGCAATCATAATTTGCCAGATCTCACCGGCGTGAAAGGGGATGGCCTCTTCGTCTTCTTCCAATAATCCATAAACAAATTCCTGTTGTACCCAATCCGTTTTAGTCCCATTAAAATGATCGGGAATTTTTATCTGCAATGAATCCTTTAATGTGATAGAATCTGATATTATAATTTCCCGGGATAGGTTTACGTATTTTCTGGTGGCGTTTGCTGTGTTATAGGAAAGACGACCTACGAGCCTGCTGTCCTGATAGCGCATAGGATCAATAAAAACGGAGGCATTAAGTATAGAATCCATATTAGTGGTCCGCATTGCCATATGGGTCATCGCTGCCACCAGCCCCGAAATGTCTTTGGCATATCCAAGATCAAAAAGTGAATGTTTGTAGGCCGTGAGATAAGCAATCTCCGGATTGGGTTCCAATAAACCAAACATGGGGGTATATAACATTCCTGCACAGGACATTTCTCCTCCATAAAACCGGTTTTGAGCTTCCAGATAATCTTCCGTGCTTTTCTGGTAAGCCAATGCTACCCGGGCCCATTCTTTAATCCAGTCTACCTTTTCTAATCTGGCGTCCAGGGCATCAGGAGAAGTTAAAATTTCTTTATCACCCAGCTTAGAAGCAATGGATTTATAGTAATCCGTAATAAATTTTGCAAAATGTTTTGCATTTAGGTCGGGTGAATAGGTTTCAAAATATGAAACCATAAAGTACTTCCATCTGGTATCATCAGTAGTAGCACCGGCCTTCAGGTTATGCTCCCAGGTTCCTTCAGGAGATTGTATACGTTCTGCAGAAATAAACCCTGTGATATAACCATATTTTTGCTGAATGTCAGATCGGTGCCACATCTCGGTAGATGCACCCATGGCATCACCTATGGCAGAACCAACCAGTGCACCCAGAACCTTGTCATATAGTTCTTCCTTGTTTAAAATAAGAGAATCCTGGGCGTAAGCAGATTTCTTGGGCTCAGGGATATCTATTTGCGCCTTCTGATCCTCGCATGATAAAACGATCACGGACAAAAATAAGACGATAATAAAAAAGTTATATTTCATACTAATATCATTTTTCTGGCAAGTTGTAAAAGATAGTCTTTTTCTTGGATAGTTCGTTGCAATGGCAACTGCGCCAAACCAATTAAACGCCTCATAATTTCAATACCAGCCACCTGGGAAACGAGAATATTATTTGCTTCTCCTTTATAGAGTTGCATTACGGTGGCTATGGAGGAGGCGTCCATAGTGGCCATAATAAGGTGTGCCGTCATCACACCCAGGTCGAATTCCCTAAAACCTATAAAACTGAACTCTGGATCTATAATATAGACCTCATTTTCTAATTGCATCCAGCTGCCGGGGTAATAGTCACCATGGATTAAAACATTTCCTTTGGAAAGGTACTTATCACCCAGTATCTTAACAACAGCTTTTATTGCTGTATCCTTTTTATATGGGAGTGATAATTCCTCTAAACCTTGTTGGACTTCATCCAAATGAAATCCATTCTCTTCCATAAATGGCAGCACAAAAATATGCTGATGATTCAATTCCCTCAAGGCCATATTTTCAGGAAATATTTCGACATTACCCACCTTGTGAATAGCTTCTGAAATGTTTACTAGTTTTTCCAGGATATGAAAGGGCATCTTTCGGTCTTCGTAACAGAAGGACATATCTTCACACTGTCCCAGATCTTCCATTTGGATCAGGTAATTCTTTTGATCAAAGTCCAAAATAGCGGGGATATGGGCCGTTATATAAACTCCTTGTACTGCTTGATAGAATTTATATTCTACTTCAATTCTGTTGAGAGGTGCTTCAATTTGCTGGTACTTTTGTACAAAGGGTCTCGATTGTTTAAGAATAAAGGAACGTTGATTTGTTTTAACACGAAGGACAACATTCATATTACCCTCTCCTGGTTTGGTAACTGCACTTATTTTTTCATCTGGATTCAACCAGTTTTTGGATTTTAGGAAATCCTGAAGCTCGGGTAGGGGGGTATTGATATCTATAGAAATCAAGGTGTGGACAATTTTATTGCAATATAGTCCCAAAACAAAAATATCCTTACGTTACTCTAAGGTTTTTTATTCTAATTGAGATCTGGGGATTTTTTGAAACTTGCGATGATATTTTTACAAGTCAAAGGTTAGTTAAATGATAAATGTCATTTAAGAGCCTCAATGTAATGACGTGATTCTTAGACTGCCGGTAAATGCACTTTTACTCTATGTATAAGTTCAAACAAGAGGTGTTAAGTTGTTCTTTTGGGTTATTCATAAAATCTATCATAACCTGGTTTTTGCATTCCCGATTTCCACCTCCATGCCCTCCTTCATCAAGGATTAATAGTTTTCCCTTGCTCAGGTTTTCCATAAATAGGATACCGTTTTTTGGAGGGGTAACAGGATCAAATCTATTTACGAATATTAATGTTGGCACATCAGAATCCTGAAATTTTCGTTCTTCCAAGGGCAAGTTATTGGTATGCCAATTCATCCCAGCGATGTAAAAAGCATCAAAAAAGCCTAGTTTTACAGGGATTAGAGGGTATTTTTTATAGTCCTCCAAAATTATCTCTGCAGTATTGGCCGGATTAAAATTTTCATATTTTTCTACAGACAACAACATAGAAAGGTTTAGTCCTCCGGTTATTTCATATTCAAATTGCAGCACTTCATTAATCACTTCCCCACCTCCTTCTGTAAAGGCTTTTATAAGTTCCGGTGCCTTTTCCCTGGAATTGCTTTGATAGAGCGACCTTCTCAATAGATAAACCCCGTCCTGGGCATTAATAGTTACATTTATTGAATCATTCATGGCAACTGTCAATGGCTTTTGCTCCAATATCGAAATCGCTTTAAAATAATCCTCTTTTAAATTGGGATATTTTCTCTTGCAGTCGGTATCATTTTCACAATATTCAAAAATTCTATTTAGTGCAAGGGAATAACTGTCCAATCTATTCAGGAGGAAATCACCGCTAAGCGGAGCCGGGGAATCCAGAACCGAACTATGAATAAATTCCGGGAACATATCCTGCACAATCCTGGCAATACGAGTGCCAT
>CBDTVT010000045.1:0-18686 GCA_965364275.1 uncultured Eudoraea sp.
ATGTGCAGATTATGTAATAGATCTTGGACCCGATGGAGGCGATAATGGTGGTGAGCTTATTGCTTTCGGTACTCCGGAAGAAGTTGCCTCAAAAACTAAATCTCATACTGCGCGTTACCTTCGTGAAAAGTTACTATAGAATCAATTGATTAATCTTTTTCTTTCTCAAATAAATAGGGTGTAGTTCAATTCTTTGGTTACAATTATTTATAATTATCTGATTTACAATATTTTAAAACTATATTAATATTTCTGGCACGCTGTTTGGTACTAGTTTGGTGAATGTAAATAGTTGCATTCGGAAATTTAAACCTTATATCATGAGAAATTTAATATTCCTTTTTACGGCTCTTGTTTTTGGTACTACGAGTACCATGGCAGCCACAGTGGAAGATAAGGTTGCAATACGCAATGCTTATAAATACAACAATTCCTTCATCTTTGTTGAAAATGGCATTACGTTTTCCGTTTATCCGGATGGAGAATTCGATTTTTATATTGACAACCGCGTTAATGTAGGAGCCAATGTGAATTTCGGAAGTACCAATATTACATTCAATTCAGGATATGATTATAATCCTTATGTTCAATATGATGATTATGGTGCAGTCATTCAAGTTCAAAATGTACCAGTCGTTTATGATTATTATGGACGTGTTAATCAAATTGGTGGTGTTAATGTATGGTACCGCAATGGAAGAGTGAGACGACTTGGTGGAATGAATGTCTATTATAATAACAGAGGTTATTATAGTAATTATACAGGATATGTTAACGTATATAACCAATATTATACATACAGACCCTATTATAGCTATTTCGTAAGACCTGCAGCTGGTTACTGCCTGGTATACAATAACCCATACAGAAGATATTACAACCCTGTCCGATATACTTATTACAGACCCTATCAGTATAATCATAGGAGAGCCTATGCCAGTGTAGGTCATCATTATGACAATCATAAAAATTACAACAAGCGCAGCAATGTATATAGGAATGATAAACGCGTAGTTGCCAGAGAAAATAATTCGCGAAGAGGCGATAGTTACAGGACCAGTAATTCAGTAAGAAATACTACAGCCGTAGCTCAAAGAGGTAATAGGACCAGTACTAAAAGAACTATAAACAGTACAGCTGTGAACAGATCTAATAGAACAACTGCTAATAGCACGAAAAGGACTATTGCCAATACTGGTAGAAATATCGAAAGTAATGTTGTTAGAAATGGAACTAAAAGATCTACGCGGTCTGCAACAAGTAGAACAGTAACAAAAAAGCAAGTTGCGGTAACTCCAAGAAGTAATACTGTTCATCGTAGCAGTAGTACCTATAAAAGACCGGAAAGATCAGCAACGAAGAGCCGGACTGTTAGTACTAAGACCGTAACAAAAAGATCAGTTGCGTCTAAGCCTTCGGGCAGAAGTTCAGGGAGTACGACAATAAAGAGGACAAGTACCGCTAATAAAACAGCACATAGAAGTCCTTCCAGGAGTACCGGAAAAAGTAATAATACAAGAAGTAGAAGTACAAAATTATAATAAAGATAGTTTTAGGTTGGTTAGTTGTTAAACCCTGCAGCGGATAAGTCCCTGCGGGGTTTTTTGTTGTAAATATGTCCTTATAACTTCAATTACTTAATATTAAGATTCCTTTAAAAAGTAACAGCTTACTTACCTTTCCTTCTTAAAAATCCTGAAAGAACGCTAAAGACATCTTCAGATATTTTAAATCGGTATAAGATTCCAACATACACCCCTGTAATAAGTACACTTTTTAAAACAATGTTGATTAATGGATTAAAAGTAAATTCCACGAAATAGAAAATAGCCACCATTAAAACCAGGAGACCTGCAATTTTTGCGGTTTCACTTGTAAAGGGCATTATATTAAATTTCCGTTTAACGTATATCAGTTTAATTGTATTGTAAATACAAATGGCCATAAATGTGGCAAAAGCCGCCCCATTTAATCCGTATTCGGGAATAAGTAACCAATTGAAAAGTATGGTAAAAACTGCCAAAAGAACACCCATAAATAATAAAGTCCGGTAATAGTCAGAATTAAAGAGTATAGCATTATTGTTACCTATTAGGGCATCAAAAAGTTTAGTGAATCCAATTAATAAAACAATAATATAACCTCCGCGATATGCTTTTGGTAGCAGAGAATAAAGATCATTAAGGTTAAGGAGGATCAGAATAAAAATAAGACCGGATACAATGAACAAGGTTAAAGAGCTTTTTTGATATAATCTTTTCAGCTCAGCTATATCATTCCTATTAAGTATTTCAGCGGTCATCGGGTAAGTAATCTGGTGCATGGCTCTTGCAGGCACTGCAATTACGGTTGCAATAAAAATAGCTACCGTATAATATGCAACATTTTGAATAGGAATAAACTGATTTATCATAAAACGATCTATCTCCAAAAGGATTACCGCAGTAGATCCACCCAGAATGATAAGAATACTGTAATTAACCATAGAATTAGTATTCTTTGGCCAATTGAACTGCAATTTTGGCCTTCTTAGACTATAGGCATATAGTTTCATTAGCATAGTTCTAAAGAGGTAAAGACCTACCAATGCCTTTAAAAAAAACGCTACACTTATTAACTCCATGTACAAAAGGATTAAGAGTAAGCTGACCCCTACTCTAACAAACACCTCTTTCATGAAATTTCCAAAAACCGATTTCATTTGAACTTTGGACCAGGCATAAAATATTTCAAAATATGCCATAGCAATTCCTATTAAGAAAATATACCAGACATAATCTTTTACAATAACATTCTTTCTGGCCAGGAAATTACCTATTGCTTCATTTGCAAAGTAACTTACTCCAACAAGGGGAATGATAATTAGCAAAGGAAGCAGCACCATTAGGGTGAGAAAACCATCAGACGATTTTGAATCATTAAAATTGCTGTAATATTTTACAAGAGTATTAGGTACACCAAATGCCATCAATGGCATTAGAATCGCGGATGAGGAAAGAATTACTCCTACCAGGCCATAATACTCATCAGTGAGAAAGCGGGTATAAAGAAAAAGTGTATTGATAGCTCCTATCGCAAATCCAAGATAAGTGATAGTAGTATTCTTTAACGATTGTTTAAAAATTATTCCCATTACAACAGTTCAGCCAGCTTTTCGGTAAGCGTTCTTCTGTTATATTCTTTAATATTTACTGAAGATACCATTAAATTGCCTTGCTGATAAAGATGAAACCACTTTAAAATTACAGCTTTAAGATCTGTTACAGAATTGTAATTACAAACGACACCCGAGTTGGTACTCTTTACAATTTCCCCACCTTCCCAATGTTCAGGCCCTATGGCTAAGATTGGCCTTTTGGCTGCAAGATATTCAAACAGTTTTCCCGGAATAATACCTCGCGTATGTGGTGAGTCAATCTCTGCTAAAAGTAATACCTGTGAACTCCTCTGATAATTCACTGCTTCCTCATGGGTGACATATTCTTTAATCCTTGTATAGAACTTTAGGCCGTTATCATTTATGCAATTTAAAACATCCTGGCCAACCACCCCAATTAGATTTAATTGAAAGACATTCCGAAATGCTTCATTTTCACTAATGATCTCGGACAGCACTTTCCAAAGGTTTTCCGGATTTCTTCCAGTAAGCAGTGAACCAATGTGGGAAAGCGTAAATTTTTTATCCAATCCGCTAAAGGGCAGCTCGCTTTCTGGAATATCATAACCATTGGTAATTACATAGACAGGATTCGTGGTAATTGATTCAAATTCAACTTTAGTAGTATTACTGGTAACCAAAAGCTTATCGCATCCATTTGCAACTTCTTTTTCCAATAAACGATGTTTCCTTTCGGAAGCTTTTGTAAGCCTTAGTTTACTGTGGTAACCTATAGAGGTCCATGGATCCCGGAAATCTGCTAGCCATTTAACATCCAGATTCTTTTTTAGTTCCAAACCAATTAAATGGAGGCTATGAGGAGGGCCGGTCGTAATTATGGTGTCTATTCCCTCTTTTTTAATTATACCCGTTAAAACCCGGACTGAAGGCTTTATCCAGTACTTCCTGGCATCCGGAATAAACATATTGCCCCTTATCCACAGTAAAATTTTTTCTAATAAGGAAGGATTGTCATCACTTATGACCCCCGAGCTTATTTGTTTAGTTTTCTTTTTACTTAAAACTCCTGCATATAAATAAGGTTCGAAAATCTTATTTTTATAAATAGTAACATTTTCAGGAATTTCTTTGGTAAGACTACTATCCGTAATAGGATACTTTGGATTTTTAGGAATATATATGACGGGGTGTATGTCAAATTCGGGAAGATACTTTACAAATTTCAGCCATCGCTGAACCCCCGGCCCCCCGGCAGGGGGCCAATAATAACTAATGATAAGGACCTTATGCATTATCCTTCCTTCTTTTTTCGCAAACGAAATATTGAAAACAAGCCTCCCCCTAAAAACATTACAATCATTAAAATGGAACTTGCTAAAGTAATTTTACCCCCGATTTCAATTACTTCTGGTTCAAACTTAAACTCCACTGTATGATTGCCTTTTGGAATATTCAATGCTCTTAATACGTAATTGACTTTAAAATGATCTACCGTTTTGCCATCAATATAAGCCTTCCAATCTCTGGGATAGTGCATTTCTGAAAATATCGCAAGTCCGTTATTTGAATTGTTTGTAATATAAGTTAAATGATTAGGCTTATATTCTTTGAGGTTAATGTAAGCCAAAGAATCTTTTGGAAAATTAAATTGGTTTATTTGAGTAAAATCAGAGGTGTTAACAACGGCTTCGTTAAGAACATCCAAACTATCCAATGCCTTAATTTCTTCGTCGGCACTTTGTACCTCTATAAGCCTTTCAATAAACCAAGCATTACCATTGACTTCAGGGTTTGTAATTGCATAATTCCTCCCTTCTTCATCTTTTTGTACAATATACTTTACATTTAGCATATTTAGCACTCGCAAATTATTTCTATAAATATGGAAATCAAATAAATCCTGCATCCCTGCGGGTTTTGCAGCATGATAGCCCCCGATAGACTGATAAAAATAGGATGTTCTGGCTCCGTTAAGTCCTTCTGAAGGATCATAAACCCTGAATACTCCGGTGTCTTCGGAAATCTGCTTGTCCATTGGCAGTTGCTGAAACGGTTGATTCATCCTTTTTTGCCTGTCAAAATCTTTCTTATTCACATACCGAAGATCAACACCTACCAGGTCAAAAATTACTAACAAAGAGAGGGTCAAAATTACCACATTTTCCTTAAGTCTCCCTTTAAGATAGAGCCAAATAGCGAGACCGGCTAACAGCACATATATTAAAGATCGAATGGTATCATTAACATAAACAGCCTCTCTATCTCGCTTTATCATCGTCATAACCTCATCGCCAAAATATTTCTGATAAGTGTTATCATTTAAACCCGTAAAATCAAAAACACTTTTAATTATAAAAAGGGTTATACCGAGTCCGACAACAATAATTAAACTCGTTTTCAAAGCCGTTAGTTTTTTACTCTTTGCTATAGAGGGCTTAAATACTTGTACTAATGCCATTACCGCGAGGATGGGCGCACAGAGTTCCAAGATTACCTGAATAGAAGAAACCGCTCTAAATTTGTTATAAAGTGGAAAATAGTCAATCATAAAATCGGTAAGAAGACCAAAGTTCTTTCCCCAGGATAAAAAGAGTGAAAGTAAAGTTCCTCCTAATAACCACCATTTTAAACGTCCTTTCACTAAAAACAGCCCCAAGACAAAAAGAAAAATTATAATTGCACCAATATAAGCCGGTGCTGCTACCCCCGGTTGATTTCCCCAATACAATGGAAGAGCACTACTGAATTCCAGAGCCTTTGTTCGGGGTAATCCTTGTTCTGTGAGATATTCATAAGCCTTGGAACCAGTACCGAGGTCTTCATTATTGCTGCCTCCGAAAAGTCTGGGAACAAATAAATCCAGAGATTCAACTATTCCATAGCTGTATTGAGTTATGTATTCTTTATCCAGTCCCTCCAAATTTTCTCTGGCAGACCCGTCCGGGTTTATCGTAAGTTCCGACTTCCCTCTTGTGCTCCAATCTGCATATTCTTTGGTTGCCATAAGGGATGTCGCATTAGCTGTAATCCCCAAAACTACTGCCCCAATAAGCAGTCCCACAGAAATGAAAAAGTGTTTTAGTTTCTTTTTTTTAATGGCATCAACTAAATATGCAACTCCGAGCACAAGAACAAGTAACATAAAATAATAGGTCATCTGGAAATGATTTGCTCCTATTTCCAATGCCATCGCTACTGAGGTAAGGATAAATCCCCAGATGTACTTTTTTCTAAAAGTAAGTATAATACCACCTAATAGAATTGGTAAATATCCTAAGGCATGGGCCTTGGCATTGTGCCCTACCCCAAGAATTATAATAAGATAGGTAGAAAAACCAAAAGCTAGTGCACCAAAGATCGCTAATCGATAATCCACCTTTAAGCAGCATAATAATATGTAGAACCCAACAAAATACAGGAATAAATAATCCGCAGGCCGGGGAAGGAATCGAATAGTCCTATCAAGCTTTCTTACATAATCATGCGGATAATAAGCTCCTAATTGATATGTTGGCATGCCCCCAAAAGCACTATTAGTCCAATAGGGCTCCTCATTAGTGTTTTTCCTAAAATCATTTTGTTCCTTAGCCATTCCGGTATATTGAATAATATCGGATTGGATGATAGTTTTACCCTGAAGTACGGGGTAGAAATATGCCAAAGAGGCAACAATAAAAAAAACAAGCGCAAAAAAATGGATAAATAAAGCCTTTGTACCTCTATTCATTGGTTGCTTTAGTGGTAATGGTTATTCAATTTCTTCAAAATCTATAAACTCCCCTAATTGTTGGGAATCCTTATTCTTTCGTACTGTTTTTTTATCTATACTAATCTCACCTTCATTAGTATTCTCCGCTTGATTTTGAGAGCCCTGAAATTGTTCAAATTTTTCTTTAAAATGTTTCTCTGTCCTTCGTGCAGCATAGCCAAATATTCTCGGACCAAACCATTTAGCAAATAATTTGAGCATATAGTACACCAGAAGAATTATAAAAATTGTTCTTAAAAAACCCATAATGTCTGTATTCTATATATCAAAAATACAATTCCAACGTTGTATTAACATTACAAAATTCATAAAATAATAATAAAATATACCTGATGTTTCGAGTTATTGAACTAAATATTTTTAAAAATACCCTTTTTTTATTAGCATTATTGACCCCTTTATTAGGTGTCTCACAATATACAGATGTAATTAATTCTAACCGACCAGGTTTATCTGTAAGTGCCTATGCGGTAGGTAAAGGAGTCCCTCAGCTAGAATTGGGATTATCATATGAAAAGCGGGATCATGCAGATCTGAATTATGATTCAAATGTATACGGCCTGGATTTTTCAGTTCGCTATGGCCTGTTATTGGAGAATCTGGAGCTAAATTGGGAAGGTACTTATCAAAATCAGATTATTACTTACAATTCCCTGGGATTTCAAGAATCAAGAACCAATTTTTCAAGAAACCGCCTTGGGGTAAAGTATTTGGTCTTTGATCCATTTAAAGATCCGGAAAATATCAAGCCAAACTTGTACAGTTGGAAGGCCAATAATAAATTTCAATTTAAAAATTTAATCCCGGCAATCTCCGTATATGCCGGTGCCAATTTTGTTATTGGTGACAATCCATTTTATCCTACAGATCCAACAGTTTCTCCCAGGGTAATGTTGGCAACTCAAAGTAGCCTTACGCCCAGGTTTGTTTTGATCTCCAATATTTCATATGATAGAATTGCCACGGATGACCCGGAATTAGGCTATACAATTTCACTATCTCACGCACTTAGAAATCCTAAATGGAGTGTGTTTTTGGAAAACCAGGGCGTTAGCAGTGATCGTTATGCCGACGTATTGTTAAGAGGTGGTGGAGCGTATTTGGTGAATGAAAATTTTCAGGTTGATGCGAATCTGGGTGGCAGTTTCAAGAATTCTCCCAGCCGACTTTTTGTTTCAGTAGGAGCATCATATAGACTGGATTTACATAAGGAGGTCCTGATCCCAATTGAAGATCAGAAGGCTGGTGAAAATGGTGGGTCAATTAAGAAGAATTCTATGCGGAAAAAGAAAAAAACAACTAAAGGGCGGAATAAAGGAAAAGGAGCCGAAGATATAGATCTGGGACCATCAAAAAAAGATATAAAAAAGCAGAGGAAAAAAGACAAAAAAAAGAATACTTCTGACAATGGCGTAATTGATTTCTAATATAAGCTCGTTGCTCGGCTGTTTTGTGTTTTGAATTAGTGAAAATTGTCTTAAAATTTAATTCCTTCACCAAATATCTCTTATCTTGACCATACAATTAAATGGTATGGTAAGGCTCGAAGAAGCTACTACAAAATCGGATCTAAAAAAGTTTATAAAATTCCCTTTTGCCCTTTATAAGAAATCTCCTTATTGGGTACCTCCCCTTATTTCCGATGAATTAGAAACATTTGATAAACAAAAAAATCCCAACTTTAATAATGCGGAAGCGAGATTTTTTCTGGCCTATAAGAAAAATGAATTGGTAGGAAGAGTTGCGGCTATTATTAATCGGATAGAGGTAAATGAACAACGAATCTCAAAAATGCGTTTTGGCTGGTTTGATTTTATTGATGACCTGGAGGTTTCAAAAGTATTGCTCGAAAAGGTAGCAGAAATTGGAAAAAATAATAAGCTGGATTATATGGAGGGCCCTGTAGGGTTTTCACATCTGGATAAAGTAGGTGTATTAGTTGAAGGTTTTGACCATATGGGAACAATGATTACCTGGTACAATTATGCTTACTATAAAGACCATTATGATCACCATGGTTTTATTAAGGAAAAGGAATATATGGAAAATAAATTTCCTGCCAGTAATACCAAACCTGAACACTTTATTAGAATTCAGGCATTAATAAAAAAGAGGTATGGTTTAAGGGAAATGACTTTTACCAAATCTGCAGATATTATGCCTTGGGCAGACCAGATGTTTGACCTGTTTAATGAAACATATGCAAAGTTATCTTCATTTGTTCCTTTAACCGAAGAGCAAAAAGCTTATTTTAAGAATAAATATATTGGTTTAGTTAACCCTGAGTATATAAAGTTTGTAATTGACAGTAATAACAGACTTGTAGCATTTGCCATAGTAATGCCTTCATATGGCCCTGCATTGCAAAAAGCCAACGGTAGATTGTTTCCCTTTGGTTTCCTTTATCTTTTAAATGCCAAAAAAAATAGCAGAGATGTAATTTTTTACCTTATTGGAGTTCATCCAGAGTACCAGAATAAAGGAGTTACCGCAATAATTATGGACGAATTTCACAAAGTTTTTCAGGCGAAAAAAATTAGGAATTGTTACAGAACTCCTGAATTAGAGGAAAATGTTGCTATCCGTCAATTATGGAAGCACTTTGACCCAAAAATCTATAAGCGCAGAAGAACTTATAGAAAAACGCTATAGAAACTATCTGTTATAACAATTTCTGAAATCGCCCTTTGAAAATAAAGCTAAGCTTATTCACCCATAGCCGCAGCTACAGCAGCAGATAATCTCTTATAAGTGCCATTCTGCAATCGATCTCTTATCGCGGAAAATGCGTCCAATGTTAGTGCAATATCTTCCAAAGTATGAGTAGTTGTTGGTATCATTCTCAATAAGATCATCCCCTTAGGAATTACCGGATATACGACTATTGAACAAAATATACCATAATTCTCTCTTAAATCCTTGACCAAAGCCATAGCCTCAGGGATACTGCCATTAAGATAAACAGGCGTAACACAACTTGTGGTTGTCCCAATATCAAAGCCCCTTTCTTTAAGGCCATTTTGTAAGGCATTTACATTTTCCCATAGTTTCTCTCTCAACTCAGGCTTTGAGCGCAGCATATCAAGGCGTTTTAATCCTCCTTTCACATAGATCATCGGGAGTGATTTTGCAAACATTTGAGAGCGCAAGTTATACTTCAAATAGTCAATAATTCCCTTATCGGCAGCCAAGAAGGCGCCAATTCCTGCCATAGATTTTGCAAATGTTGCAAAATATACATCTATATCGTCCTGAACACCTTGTTCTTCACCAGCTCCGGCACCAGTCTTGCCCAATGTTCCAAAACCGTGGGCATCATCTACTAATAACCTGAAATTATATTCCTTTTTTAGCGCAACAATTTCTTTAAGCTTACCCTGTTCCCCACGCATTCCAAAAACACCTTCAGATATCACCAGAATTCCACCACCGGTTTGTTCTGCCATTTTAGTAGCGCGCTCCAAATTCTTTTTTAAGCTTTCTATATCGTTATGCATAAATGTAAATCGTTTGCCCATATGCAAACGAACTCCATCTATTATGCAAGCATGGGAATCTACATCATAAACAATAATATCATCTTTTGAAACAAGGGCATCAATTGTAGATAAAATGCCCTGATAACCAAAATTAAGCAGATAAGAAGATTCTTTATGGACAAAATCAGCTAATTCCTTCTCTAATTGCTCATGAAAATCTGTATGTCCACTCATCATTCGTGCGCCCATGGGATATGCTGCTCCATATTCAGCCGCAGTTTCCCCATCTACCTTTTTAATTTCAGGTAAATTAGCCATGCCCAGGTAATCATTAATACTCCAGGTAATCACTTCTTTTCCCTGAAATTTCATACGGTTTGAAATAGGGCCTTCCAATTTTGGAAAAACAAAATATCCTTCTGCCTGGGATGCCCATTTACCCAAAGGTCCCTTATTCTCAATGATTCTAGCAAATAAATCTCTCATCTGGCCTCGGTTTGGTTAGTCCACAAAATTATGGAATTTTGATCACGATTCATAAATTATTTTAATTGGCAAAAAAAAAGGCAACAGTAGGTCACTGTTGCCTTCAATATCTTAATCTACTTTGTTTATTTCACATATTGAACTTGTTGCTCTTCTTCAACATTTTTACTGTCAAAAAAGCCCTGGTCACTCATCCACTGATCATTGTATATCTTACTCATATACCTGGAACCATGATCGGGAAATATAACAACCACATTGCTGTCTTTAGTGAATTCTCCCTGGGCACTTAATTGTTTAACTGCCTGCATAACTGCTCCACTAGTATAACCGACAAAAATACCCTCAGTGCAAGAAATTTCCCTTGCGGTATGAGCACTTTCTTCATCGGTAACTTTAATAAATTCATCAATAACCTTAAAATCTGTGGCGTCAGGAATCAAGTTTTTACCAAGCCCTTCAATTCTATAGGGATATATTTCATCATTATCGAATTCCCCGGTTTCATGAAACTTTTTCAAAACAGATCCATAAGCATCAACTCCTATAATCCTAACATTCGGGTTTTGCTCCTTTAAAAATCGGGCAGTACCGGAAATAGTACCACCTGTACCACTACAGGCAATCAAGTGAGTTATATTACCATTTGTTTGTTCCCAAATTTCAGGACCGGTAGTTTTATAATGCGCTAATATATTTAGTGCATTAAAATATTGATTGATATAGACAGATCCCTTAATTTCTTCATGCAGACGTTTTGCGACCTGATAATATGATCTGGGATCATCCGCACTTACGTGAGCAGGACACACGTATACTTTTGCGCCCATAGAACGGAGCATATCAATTTTGTCCTTCGAAGATTTGGAACTTACAGCCAATACGCATTCGTAGCCTTTTATAATACTTACCATCGCAATACTAAAACCTGTATTCCCGGAAGTAGTCTCTATAATTGTATTGCCAGGCTCAAGAATGCCGTTTTTTTCTGCCTCTTCAATAATATATGAGGCTATTCTATCCTTAGAGGAGTGCCCCGGATTGAAGGCTTCAATCTTCGCGTAAAAATTCCCTGTTAGAGGCGCAGTAATCTGGTTTAGCCTAACGAGTGGAGTGTTCCCTATTAAATCAAGGATCGAGTTATGTGCATTTATCTTATTATCCATAAAGAAAGGTTAGTTCGATATTTCTTTTTTAATAGATTCTAATCTGCCGACAAAATTACTATTTTTTTTTTATTTACTCGTTTTTACCTTCTAAATCTATTATAAAACTATATTCTTTAGCAGTTTCTTTCAATGCCTCAAATCTTCCAGAGGCACCACCATGCCCAGCATCCATGTTGGTATAAAGAAAGAGTTCATTCTTATCTGTTTTAAAAGCTCTAAGTTTAGCGACCCATTTAGCTGGTTCCCAATATTGAACCTGAGAATCATGTAACCCCGTGGTTACAAGCATATTAGGGTAATCTTGTGCAACAACATTATCATAGGGGGAGTAAGATTTCATATAGTCATAGTACTCTTTCTTATTTGGATCACCCCATTCATCAAATTCTCCGGTAGTTAATGGGATTGAATCATCCAGCATCGTTGTAATAACATCTACAAAAGGAACCGCCGCTATCACCCCGTTATATAGATCAGGAGCCATATTAACAATTGCACCCATTAGCAAACCACCGGCGGAACCGCCATAGGCATATAAATGCTCCTTACTGGTGTATTTTTTTTCAATCAAAAATTCGGAGCAATCAATAAAATCTGTGAAGGTGTTTTTCTTGTTCAGGAGTTTTCCTTCTTCATACCACGGCCTGCCAAGGTATTCTCCACCCCGCACATGTGCAATAGCATAAACAAAACCTCTATCTAAAAGGCTTAACCTAACAGTTGAGAAATAAGGATCTGAGGTACTGCCGTATGAACCATAGGCATATTGTAATAGTGGACTATCTCCGTCTAATTTAGTGTCTTTGTGATAAATCAAAGAGATAGGTACTTTTGCGCCATCGCGCGCTGTTGCCCATATTCGTTCTGAACGGTAATTCTCTTTATTAAATTTACCTCCTAATACTTCTTGTTCTTTTTTTATTTCCTTCACCTTAGTACTCATATTGAAATCAATAATGGCATATGGCGAAGTCATTGAATTAAATACATAACGAAAAATATCCGTATCAAAATCAGGGTTTGTATAAGGGTATGCTACATAAGTTTCATTATCAAATGGGATATAATAGCTGTCAGAATCATCCCATTTTGTAATCTTTAGCTTATTAAGGCCATTATCGCGTTCTGTGAGGACATAGTAATCCTTGAATATTTCAATATCCTGAAGGAGAATATCGGGCCTGTGTGAAATAAATTCTTCCCAATTTTCAGAAGATGTATTTTTCTCATCAACCTTCATTAATTTGAAATTGGTGGCTTTATCTTTATTTGTGAGTATATAAAAATTGTTTTCAAAATGATAAATAGAATACTCCAAGCCTCTTTCTCTTTCCGAGAATAATTTAAAATCCCCATTTGGGTTGTCAGCATTAAGTATTTGAAATTCAGATGTTAACGTACTATATGAACCAATGATTATATATTTTTTGGATTTTGATTTGTAAACAAACGTATTGAAGGTATCATCCTGCTCATGAAATATTAGTTCATCTTCCTCACTTGGATGGCCCAGAACATGCTTGTATATCTTATCAGATCGCAAAGTAACCGGATCTTTCTTTGTATAAAATAACGTTTTATTGTCATTCGCCCAGACTGCACTTCCTGTAGTATTATCTATCTTATCCGGATAAATTTCACCCGTTTCAAGGTTTTTTATCTGAATGTGGTATTGTCTTCTGCTTATGGTATCCGTACCAAATGCTGCGAGTTTGTTATCCGGACTTACAGTAACACCTCTAAGGTCATAATATTCATGCTCCTCTGCAAGTTCATTACAATTGAAAATTATTTCTTCCGCCGATTCAAGCTTGCCCATTTTTCGGGAATAGATAGGGTATTCCTTCCCGATTTCATACCTTGTTATGTACCAATATCCATTTAGTTTGTACGGCAAGGAAGAATCATCTTCCTTTATTCGCCCTTTCATTTCCTCAAACAATTCCTCCTGGAAAGATTTGGTATGATCGGTAAGGGCCATGTAATAATTATTTTCTTCTTCCAAATAAGCCAGTACCTCCTTATTGTCCCGTTGGTTTAGCCACAAATAGTCATCCACGCGTATATCGTCATGCTTTACTAATTTAACGGGTATTCTTTTAGCCGTGGGGGCGTTCATTACTTCCATATTTTGATTTTGATTCTGGCATGAAGCGGCCATGATAAGAATAATTAATAAAACGATTCTCCTTTTAAGAAAGTATATCACTAAAACTAATTTTAAAGGGCGCAATTTAGTAATTTTGATTTTAGCAACACTAAATAGAACAATATGTTTGGAGACTTAATGGGAATGATGGGAAAGCTAAAAGAAACCCAGGAAAAGGTAAAAGCCACTAAAGAACGATTAAATTCGGTTATACTTGAAGAAAAATCGTCCGATAACCTTATTTCGGTAACCATAACAGCTAACAGAACTTTAAAAGCTATTACTATAAATGATCATCTCCTCCAGGACAAGGAACAATTGGAGGATTATCTGGTCCTTACCCTAAATAAGGCTATAGAAAAAGCCACTGAAATAAATGAAGCAGAATTAGCCGCAGTAGCTAAAGAAGGAATGCCTAATATTCCAGGTATGGATTCTTTTTTAAATAATAAATAGAAGAATTAAGCTTATCCTAGTTAGTTAATTAAGTATGAAAGTTGAGTGATTTTTAATACATTTAAGAAAAAACTCACTTTATGATAAAGATTAATAAAGAAGACGACAACACTTACAATTTCTCTCTAAACACCCCTAGTGGTAATGCCTTGTTTTATAGTGTTGGGTTTTCAAGTAAAGAAGAGATTAAGAATGTTGTTAATGGTTTGAATATGTTAGATAAACAACAATATAAATTCGAGCGTAAAACTGACCATAACGGAAACTTTCTTTTTAACCTCAAGGATAAAAAAGGACAGCTTATTGGCAATAGCCAACTTTACGGGTCCGAGGCAGGAATGGAGAACGGCATAAAAAACCTTAAAAAAAGAATAGCTACCCTAAAAAATCCTGAAAGCTTATAGCGTTTTTAAGGTTTTTAGTAAAATTACGTGCATTTGATCAGTATAGTCCATATGAGTTACCACGCGTAATTTGCCATTTCCCATACCGATTAAATGAATATCCTTTTTGTGAAGTTTTTCTATAAAATCCTCCACGCTCATATAGTCTTCATTAATTTCAAAGATTATAATATTGGTTTCCAAAGGCTCCACTTTCTTTATAAAGGGTAAACTTTGAAGTAATGCACCAATTTCTTTTGCTTTTTTATGATCATCTGCAAGACGGTCAATTTGGTTATCCAGCGCATAAATGCCCGCCGCAGCCATAAAACCAGCCTGACGCATACCGCCGCCCAATATTTTTCTAATGCGCAAGGCCTTGTCAATCAAATCTTTATCACCAACCAATACGGAACCCACCGGGCATCCCAGTCCTTTACTAAGACAAACACTAATGGTGTCAAATAATTCCCCATACTGCTTTGCAGTTTCCCCTTTTTCTACCAAAGCATTCCATATCCTGGCCCCATCCATATGATACGCCAGACCATGCTTTTGACAAACTTTTTTAATACGAACCAGTTCAGAAAAATTCCAACACGCTCCTCCACCTTTATTGGTAGTATTTTCTGCGCAAACTAAAGAAGTCAACGGGCTATGATAAAAATCAGGTGGGTTTATCGCCTCCTCAACCTGGTCTGAGGTCATCATGCCTCGGTGACCATCAATTAATTTACAGGAAACACCACTATTAAAACTTACTCCCCCACCCTCATAATTATAGACATGGGCATACTTATCACAAATCAATTGATCCCCTGGTTTGGTGTGAAGTTTAATTGCAGTTTGATTTGTCATTGTGCCACTGGGAAAATACAATGCAGCTTCCCTGTTAAACAAATTAGCTACCTTTTCTTCCAGCCTGTTAACAGTTGGGTCGTCCTTAAAAACATCATCCCCTACATCCGCAGACATCATGGCATCTAACATGCCGGGTGAAGGTTTGGTAACCGTATCACTAATTAAATTTATTTTCATAGATCTTTTAGTATATCAATCTAATTCATACAATCCATACCAATTGGTGATCCATCTGGTATTTTAGGAACTTCTATAACCTTAAATTTATCTGGTTCGCTATAAAAGTAATCAACCCTTCTAATCATTTCCATAGCATCTACATTATTCTTGCTGGCTTGTAAAGACGTTTTAATTGATTTAAGTTTATGATTGGCTATGGCATTTACCTGGGGATGTACACCTTTATGCGCTGCCAGGTTCATTATATGAAAAAGTACCCGGTAATTGATTGACCTCTGAACTTCATTTAAATAAGGGTCTTTCAGGTCTTTTTCGATTGTACTCTGCACCAATTGATTTAGAACATATTCCAGACCAATTTGTTGGGTATCTATACTTTTTTGCTGTATTAACCTTGAGGCCCTTTCGGGGTGCAACAGTAATCCTAAGGTCATATCTGAAGCAGTTTCCGGGGCAGAAAGCGCGTCAAAAGAAACCCCTGTCCTGCCGATAATAGATTCACGATTTCTGGGGTAACCGATGGCCCTTGGTGGAAATAATGATAATTTTTCCTTCGGGATGGCTATTACATTTGCATCCAATGTTTCTAACAGCACCTTAAGTGCCTGAATCTGGGAGCTTTTATCAAGAGTTTCAACTGTTTTCTGACCATCACCTTTAACAGCATAGTTATAGTCGAGTCCGCCAATCAATTTAGCTACTGCTTCTGTCTGATATCTATGAAAAAAATAAAGTGGAGCAAAAACATCTTCCAAAACTGAATTTGGTTCATTTTTGCGAATGTTGTCTATAGAAAAATTTCCAATAGCAATTTCCCTGACATTCAAAACGTTTTGCAGTTCTGCACTGGCACTCTTTCCATTATCCCATAAATGTGCTAAGGCATGTGCTCCACCAAAAGGCCTGGCATCCTGATCCGATATAAAGCGAAGTCCTTTACCGGCGGCCTCTGCCAGTATCTTATTCAGGGCTTGCTTTTCGTTGGTTCCCTTTGCAAATTCGGAATAGGAGTAGGCAACAGTTGTTTTGTCCCATTCGCCAATTCCGGTGTCATAAGCCTGTGAAAAATCTATTTCCCCATTTACAATTTTAAACTGAGGATGTGGATAATCCATTACCGATGCTCTTTGATTCGTGCTTGCAGCAAAATTATGTGTAAACCCCAGTGTATGACCAATTTCGTGAGCAGACAATTGTCTTATTCGTGCCAAAGCCAATTCCAGCATCTCATTATAATTATCATCCCTTTCTTCAAAAGGTTTATTCATTAAGGCTTGTGCTATTAAAAAATCCTGTCTGATCCTTAAACTGCCCAAACTTACGTGCCCCTTGATTATTTCACCAGTTCTGGGATCTGTAATACTACTACCGTAACTCCAACCTCTTGTAGAACGATGCACCCATTGAATGACATTATATCTAACATCTAAAGGATCAGCATCATCAGGCAGTATCTTTAACTGAAACGCATCTTTATAGCCTATTGCTTCAAAAGCCTCGTTCCACCACTTGCCGCCTTCTAATAAAGCCGTTCTTACAGGTTCGGGGGTACCGTTGTCCAAGTAATAAATAATAGGTTCTAAGGCCTCACTTACTTCAGCCTCCGGATTCTTTTTAGACAAACGGTGTCTGGTAATAAATCGCTTGAGAATAGGTTCCTGTACAGGTGTGGCATAGTCATAATATGAAAACGGATATGAACCACTTCTAGGATCAAAAACCCTTTTTTTATAGTTTGTATCAGGCAACTCAATGAATGAATGGTGTTGCGCTACCGTTACCAAATTCGGGTTGGGGGAAACTGATCTGATAAAATTACCCTTGGAATCTCCTTTAAAGGTAAGTGTTACATCAAACTCAACATTTTTTGGAAATGACTTTGTTCTTTCGAGTGCCATGGCACTTTTACTCTTATCAAGAGTGTAAGATCCCTGCTGTTTTTGCTTAAGACGTTTTGCGACCCCATGAACATCCTGAATTAAAAAATCGCTAAGATCAATAATATATTTACCAGTTGATTCTTCTACTATTTTAAATCCAAAAAGTACAGATTTGGCGAAAGCCTGTTCCACAGATTTTTTTTCCAGGCTATTGTCCGTAAGTGCCCTGTATTTTAAATTGGGTTGAATTAACAGAAGTTTATTTCCAGCTTTTTTAAAATATACAACTTGTTCATTTCCAAGCTGACCCCTATCTAAACCTATATCATTACTTCCAATTCCGCTACTTAAGGAATACACATAAAGAAAAGGCTTTTCAAGTTCATCAATCTCGAGGTAAATCTTATCACTGGTTGAGTCATAATAGAAATCATAAAACCCTTCATCCTTTTGAAAAGCTTTACTCTTTTCGGAAAATTGTGCATTTATTAAAGAACAATAAAAAAGAGATAGAAAAAAAGTGCAAATATAGTTTTTCATCATGTTGTTGATTGAATTTTTAAATTTATACAAAATTGATTGCACAACCATACTTTAGCTTTATTTTTGATGAAAATTCAATTTAATGACAACAGCAGATCAACATAAAGATCTTATAGAACGCCTTGGCGCGTTGAGGAGGTATCTTTGACATTGATGCCAAATTAATAGAAATAGAAAACGAAGAGGAAAAAACTCTGGCTCCTGACTTTTGGG
>CBDTVT010000046.1:0-18391 GCA_965364275.1 uncultured Eudoraea sp.
CAACACAGCTGGTTTTGGTCCAGTCGTTCTAGGTTCGAGTCCTAGTAGGCCAACTAAAAATGAAAAGCAATCCCAACCCTTAATCAGAGTTGGGATTTTTATTTTGGCCTCCTATTCAAATTCTTCAGGAAGTGGAGGTTCATTTTGCATTGGAGGTTCATTTTCTTTAATGATTTTGTTGACTTCTTGTAATTCGTCTATTTCCTTGTCTTCCATATCCAAAAGGGTGCTCATTTTTTTCTTATCCTTAATCATGGCCCAGGTCATAATAAGACTTGTGCCTATTATCACAAAAAGTAAAATCCCCGGTTCAAAAGTGGCTACTTGTGCTTCAGCGGGAATTGCATAAAACAGAAGTATTGTGATAAGTCCTCTTGGAGCAATAAATAGTTGTGGCAGAATATCGCTACCGATAAAAGTTCTTAAGATTACAAATCTGATAACATAGATAGAAAGAATAATAAGCACACTAACCATGGCTACCTGAAAGTTAAATAAGGATGCTATGGCAATAGTCAATCCAAAAATAACGAAAAAGAAAGTACGCACTACGAATGCCGTTTCGAGGGTCACAATATGAAGTTCATGATAAATGCGATGCGCTTTTTCATATTCAAGAAAGTGTGAAAGTTTTCCTGCAAAGAACAACTTCATATTAGCAATTACTAAACCGAATATCAAAATGATAAGCAGAGAGGAGAGATGCAATTGTTTACCGATTGCATATAAAAGAAGCAAGACAGCAATTAGCAGGAATAGTTTGGCCTGACTTTTAATCTGTTGGAAAATAAGAATAATTGCATAACTCGCAATAAGTGAGATAACTATGGTAATAAGAATATTAAGAGCGAAACCTCCGGCCCCTGAATCCTCCGCAGGATTTAACCCGCTTAGGAGGAAATAGAACATCATAATTCCCATAATGTCGGAAAATGTACTTTCGTATATATGGAATTCCTTTTTCTTTTCGGCAAGAGCACTAACACTTGGAATAATGATAGCACTGGAAAGAATGGATAAAGGTGTCGCATACAACCATGCAGCCTGCATAGACATATCCGGGATAAATTGATGTAGAATTAAGGCGGCTACCCATGCAGAACCTATTAGTCCTGTCAGGGCTATGGCCATAGATTTTAAAATAGGAACGAGTTTTTCCTTTTTTAATTCAAGTTCAAGTGCAGCTTCAAGGACTATCATTATAAGACCAATTATACCCAGAACTTCTAATGCAGGAAAGAAATCAACTTCTTCGGAGGTAAAAGTTTTAAGTACAAACTGCAAAATAAACCCAAGAAGTATAAGCAATAAGACAGATGGAATGTTTGTTCTTTTTGATATACCATTAAATAGAAAAGAGAGAATAAGAATTACCGATGCTTCAATAATAAGGTTGTAGGAGTTAAAGACGTCCATTTAATTGTTGATTAATGCGATTAGTTTTAATTCGTATAAAATAAAGTTACTATTAAAAGTGAAACGTTGGAGATATTGCTTTAAGTATGTAATATATGGAATAAGCTTCTGTTTTAAAATCAAAAAAATTTGTATATTTGCGGCACTGAAAGGATATAATTGTATTCATGAGGGGACAAATTGTCCCCTCTTTTGTTACTTATGGTTATGTTAAAAGCACAAGTTGAAGAGCTTTTGGGAAAAGCACTGAAGGAGAATGAAACCTTGTTTTTAATTGATTTTTCAATTACTCCAGATAATACTATTAAGATAGTTCTCGATGGGGATGAAGGCGTAAATCTGAAGGATTGTATGGCCGTAAGCAGGGCTATTGAACACAATTTGGATAGGGAAGAACATGATTTTTCATTAGAAGTAACCTCATCTGGTGCCGCGGAACCCATTGTAATGGCCCGCCAGTATCCTAAAAATATTGGCAGGAAGTTAGTTGTAAAAACAGCGAGCGAAAATTTCGAAGGTGACCTTACCGAAGCAACTGAGGAGACCATAACCCTGGAATGGAAGGCTCGAGAACCTAAACCGGTGGGAAAAGGAAAAATAACCGTTCAGAAAAGAAAAAAAATTGTCATTTCTGAAATTGAAGAGGCAAAAGTTAAATTAATATTTTAATTACAGCGCAAAATGGAAAATATTGCATTGATCGAATCTTTCTCGGAATTTAAGGATGATAAGTTTATAGACAGGGTAACCCTAATGGCCATATTGGAAGACGTTTTTAGGAATGCTTTAAAGAAGAAATTTGGCTCCGATGATAATTTTGATATCATTATTAATCCTGATAAAGGAGATTTGGAAATATGGAGAAATAGGATTGTCGTGGAAGAAGGGGAAGTAGAAGAACCAAATGAAGAAATATCCCTTTCAGAAGCTCGTAAGATAGAACCGGATTTTGAAGTTGGTGAAGATGTTTCTGAGGAAGTAAAGCTTATAGATCTTGGAAGAAGAGCAATTTTAGCCTTGCGCCAAAACCTGATATCCAAAATTCACGAACACGACAATACTACCATTTATAAACAATTTAAAGACCTTGAAGGTGAGATTTATACAGCTGAAGTTCATCATATAAGACATAAGGCAATTATCTTATTGGATGATGAAGGAAATGAAATAATTCTTCCTAAGGATAAGCAAATACCTTCGGACTTTTTTAGAAAAGGAGATAACGTTCGCGGAATTATAGAAAGCGTTGAGCTTAAGGGTAACAAGCCTATGATCATCATGTCAAGAACTTCACCAATCTTCCTTGAGCAATTGTTCTTCCAGGAGATTCCGGAAGTATTTGATGGGCTAATTACCATAAAAAAGGCAGTTAGAATTCCAGGTGAAAAAGCTAAAGTAGCAGTAGATTCATATGATGACAGGATAGATCCTGTAGGAGCATGTGTGGGAATGAAAGGTAGCCGTATTCATGGGATAGTACGTGAACTTGGAAATGAAAATATAGATGTGATTAACTGGACTAATAATCCTCAGTTAATGGTAACCCGTGCGCTTAGTCCCGCACGTGTTTCTACAGTGAACTTAAACGACGAAAAAAAGACCGCACAAGTTTATCTAAGGCCTGAGGAAGTTTCAAAGGCCATTGGAAGAGGCGGTCATAATATACGCCTCGCTGGTCAACTTACGGGTTATGAGATAGATGTGTTCCGCGAAGGTGTAGAGGAAGATGTTGAACTAACAGAATTCTCTGATGAAATTGAAGGCTGGATAATTGAAGAACTTAAAAAGATAGGTCTTGATACCGCCAGAAGTGTTCTGGAGCAGGATATAGACGATTTGGTAAAACGTACCGACCTGGAGGAGGAAACTATTTCTGACGTTGTACGTATCCTTAAAGAAGAATTTGAAGATTAAGCTATATATTAGCAACGTAAAAGTAGAGAGTAAACAGTATTTATGGCAGAAAATGCAACAATAAGGCTTAATAAAGTCTTGAGAGAACTTAACATTTCTTTGGATAGAGCGGTGGAATATCTTGCCTCTAAAGGACACAAGGTAGACGCAAGACCTACCACAAAGATTTCTGAAGACATACATCAGGTTCTTTTAGACGAATTCCAGACGGATATGAGCAAGAAAGTTGCATCCCAGGAAGTTGGCGAAGAAAAGCGTAAGGAAAAAGAAGCTATAAGACTGCAGTTGGAGCAGGAGCAGGAAGAAAAAAGACTTGAAAGAGAAAAAAGGGCTGCTTCAAGGGAGGTAGTGAAAGCAAGGGTTGAACTTTCCGGACCGAAACAAGTAGGTAAAATTGATCTTGAACCCAAGAAGAAAGTTAAACCCGAGCCTAAGAAGACTGAAGATAAACCGGCTCCAAAGGAAGAGGTAATTGCTGAGGTAAAGGATGAGGTAGTAGTCGAAGAAGTAAAAGAAGAATTAAAACCTGAAACGGTTCCGGAGATAACGCAGGTTGATGAGAAAGCTGTGGAGGAGGAAAAACCAGAGGAGCCCAGTTCTATTGCTACAAAGTATAAAAAGCTTTCCGGGCCAAAGATTATGGGAGATAAAATTGATCTCTCTAAGTTTAATAAGCCAAAGAAAAAGAAAGAACCTGTAAAGAAAGGACCTGTAAAGAAAGGACTTGTAAAGAAAGAACCTTCCGAGGCAGAGAAACGCAAAAGAAGGAAGCGGATTGTTAGTAGTAATGGTGCGCCAGGTGCTGGAAGAGCGAGAACAACTGCTAAAAAAGGACAACGTTTTACCTCTACTCCAAAGGCTGAGCCTACGGAAGAAGAAGTACAAAAACAGGTACGTGAAACTCTTGAAAAACTTCAGGGTAAATCCAAAAAAGGAAAAGGAGCAAAATATAGAAGGGATAAGAGAGACCAGCACAAACAGCAGACAGAGAAAGATCTGGAACAACAAGAGCTGGAAAGTAAAATACTTAAGGTAACTGAGTTTGTAACCGTTGGAGAAGTTGCTACCATGATGGATGTTGCCTCTACAGAGATAATTTCTGCCTGTATGTCTCTTGGGATTATGGTTACCATGAATCAAAGATTGGATGCTGAAACACTCTCCATTGTTGCCGAAGAATTTGGTTACGAAGTTGAATTCATTACCGCAGATCTTGAAGAATCTATTGAAGAAGAAGTGGATGCGCCTGAGGATTTAAAGCCCAGGGCCCCTATTGTTACTGTAATGGGTCACGTAGATCATGGTAAAACATCATTATTAGATTATATCCGGGAGGAAAATGTAATTGCCGGGGAGAGTGGAGGAATTACACAGCATATTGGTGCCTATAGTGTTACTTTAACCGGAGGTCAGAGAATTACCTTTTTAGATACTCCGGGCCACGAGGCATTTACCGCTATGCGTGCACGTGGAGCACAGGTAACAGATATTGCCATAATCGTGGTTGCGGCGGATGATGACATTATGCCTCAGACCAAGGAAGCAATTAGTCACGCACAGGCCGCAGGTGTTCCTATAGTTTTTGCGATTAACAAAATAGACAGACCTACAGCAAATCCTGAAAAGATTAAAGAAGGTTTAGCTGCCATGAATTTACTTGTAGAGGATTGGGGCGGAAAAATTCAATCTAATGATATCTCAGCA
The DNA here is from genome assembly GCA_965364275.1 of uncultured Eudoraea sp. Lineage (GTDB taxonomy): Bacteria > Bacteroidota > Bacteroidia > Flavobacteriales > Flavobacteriaceae > Eudoraea. Next base: position 5,035 of record CBDTVT010000046.1, read on the forward strand.
AAAACTGGCGATGGTGTAAAAGAACTTTTAGAAAAAGTCCTTTTGGAAGCAGAACTTTTGGAATTAAAAGCTAATCCAGACAGATTAGCTTCCGGTACTGTGGTAGAGGCATTTCTTGATAAAGGAAGAGGGTATGTCTCCACTATTTTGGTGCAGGGAGGTACTTTGGAAATAGGTAATTACGTCTTGGCGGGAACATGTAGCGGCAAGATTAAGGCAATGCAGGATGAACGAGGTAAGATTGTTAAAAAAGCTGGCCCTTCTACACCAATTTCAATATTGGGATTAGACGGTGCGCCACAGGCCGGGGATAAATTCAACGTGCTTGAAGATGAAAAAGAAGCTAAGCAAATTGCATCCAAAAGAAGTCAGTTGCAACGCGAACAATCAGTGAGGACACAACGGCATATTACGCTCGATGAAATTGGCAGACGAATTGCATTAGGGGAATTTAAAGAGTTGAATATTATTTTAAAAGGAGACGTTGATGGATCTGTGGAAGCTTTAACGGATTCCTTCCAAAAATTATCAACAGATGAAATACAAGTCAATATTATTCATAAAGGAGTAGGTGCAATTACAGAATCTGATGTATTATTGGCTTCAGCATCTGATGCAATCGTTATTGGATTTAATGTGAGACCCATGGGTAATGCCAGGGATATTGCCGATAAAGAGGAGATTGATATAAGGATGTATTCTATTATTTATGATGCCATTAATGATCTTAAGGATGCAATGGAAGGCATGCTATCTCCGGTGATGAAAGAAGAGATTTCGGGTACCGCTGAAATTAGAGAAACCTTTAAAATATCCAAAATAGGCACCATTGCCGGCTGTATGGTAACTACTGGCAAAATCTTTAGAAACTCGAGTATTCGTCTTATTAGGGATGGTGTAGTAATATTTACGGGAGAACTATCTTCTTTAAAAAGGTTTAAGGATGATGTTAAAGAAGTTGCCAAGGGCTATGATTGTGGACTTCAGGTAAAGAACTACAATGACATAAAAGAAGAAGATATTGTGGAAGCCTTCCAGGAAGTGGCGGTAAAGAAAAAGCTTTAACCTGAAATTTGGATAAATTTTGAAAGTGCCGCGAAGGCAAATTCTTATTCCTGAGATAGACTTAAATGATGATAATAAAACAAAAAACGACCTATTTGGTCGTTTTTTCTGGTTTTAATAGAAGCGATTCAGGATACTTTATCCTAACCTCTTTAAATTTACGTTCCCCTTCCAACTTAGATCTAAACTGACCAATCTGAACTCTGTAAGTAGGAGAATCAAAAATAATTTTCGCTTTTAAGTCGGGAAAATCAATGTCTACCTGCTGTTTAAGTTCTTCTGCTTTGGAATAAGAGCCAAACCCAACCTGAATTGTATAGAAATTAGATTTTGAATTACTTATCTTATATACTTCAAGAAGGCGGGTAATATTGGCGTCTTGTTTAATGTTAATTTCACCGTTTTGTGCTACCCCGTAACTAATGCACCCAAGAAGTACTACTGATAGAATTACTGTTTTCATGATATTAACTTTATTGATGTCAAACATAAAAGGCAAAAGTAATTTATTGAACTTTAAACAAAAGATTTTATACTTATTTAGAATTAATATAAATTATAAATTATAAAACCCTTAACATTCCCCAAATAAAGTCAAAGTCTTATTTTTGACGCAATTTGAGCGGCGATAAATTACCTTTTTGTCTTAATCTTATAGTAATTATCGTGCCAGAATTAAGATAGAAATATTTTAAATATGAAAAAGGTTTTGTACCGCCATCAGATTTCTAAACTTTTCAATTGCACTATAGTAGTTTATCTACTCCTTTCCTATTCTCTTTTTGCCCAGGAAGAAAGCACGGATCAAAGCGCTGCGGCCGATACTGAAGTTGCCGCTGAGCTGAGTGATTCAGGCTCCGGTGATGTAGCAAAAGGGAAACAATTATTTAATCAGAATTGTGCGGCTTGTCATGCATTAAATCGAAAAATGACGGGGCCGGCATTAGCTAACGTTGAAAGCAGACTTGCCGAAGATGAAGGATTGGATAAGGAATGGTTATATGCATGGATTAAGAACAGTGCCGGGATGATTAGTTCCGGGGATGCATATGGAAACAAGGTGTATGCTGAATACAATCAGGCTGCGATGACTGCTTTTCCTACACTTTCCAATGCAGATATTGATAATATTTTGGCTTATACAGCTGCTCCACCGCCAGCACCGGTTGCAGCTGCTGCAACTGCCACAAGCGAGGGAGGGAGTGATTCTTCAGGGATTACCAATGAAATTATTTTAGGAGCACTTGTACTGGTTTTTGCCTTACTGGTGATGATCCTGTTTTTAGTCAACAATACTTTGCAACGCATAGCCGAGGCTAACGGCGTTGCAATAGAAAAGGATAAAGCTGTTAAACGAACTCCATTGTGGAAGGCATTTGCACATAATCAATTCCTGGTGCTCGTATCTTCTATTTTCCTGTTATTGGCGAGTGCATACTTTGCTTATGGTTGGATGATGCAGGTGGGTATAGACCAAGGTTACGCGCCAATTCAGCCCATCCATTATTCACATAAGGTGCATGCCGGAGATAACAAAATTGAATGTAAATTTTGCCATTCATCGGCCAGGGTATCTAAACATTCTGGAATCCCCTCATTAAATGTCTGTATGAATTGTCATAAATCTATTTATGAATATAAAGGGAATCCTGAAGGCCCAAGTCCTGAAGATTTGGCTAACGGGTATACGAATGAATTCTATACAGGGGAAATTAAGAAGTTGTATAAGGCAGTAGGTTGGGATGAGGAGAATCAAAAATATACAGGCGAAAGTCAGGCAGTTGAATGGGTAAGGATTCATAATCTTCCGGATTTTGCTTACTTTAATCACTCTCAACACGTTTCCGTTGCGGGTATTGAATGTCAAACCTGTCATGGCCCTGTAGAGGAAATGGAGATCATGTATCAATATTCGCCATTGACTATGGGATGGTGTATTAATTGCCATAGAGAAACAAATGTTAATGTAAAGGATAACGCTTACTATGCTAAAATACATGAAGAGTTATCCAAAAAATATGGCGTTGAAAATCTTACCGCTGCTCAAATGGGCGGTTTGGAATGTGGCAAGTGCCACTATTAGAAATAAATAAGCATCTAATTACAGATATATAGTATGGCATCAAAAAAGTATTGGAAAAGCGAAGCGGAGTTAAATCCCAACGATTCCATTGTGGAGACGCTAAGACAAAACGAATTTCCGGAAGAAATACCAGTTGATGAATTTTTAGGAGATAAGGAGAATTTGTCCGCCAGTACAACAAATAGAAGAGATTTTCTGAAATATGTTGGATTTAGTACTGCTGCAGCGTCTTTAGCAGCTTGTGAAGGTCCGGTAAGAAAGTCCATACCCTATGTTATTAAGCCCGAGCAAATAATTCCGGGTATCGCGAATTATTATGCAACCACAATAGCTAATGGCTATGATTTTGCCAGTATTTTAATAAAAACACGGGAAGGCAGACCAATTAAAGTGGAAAATAATAAGGATGCAAAAACAAATGGTAATAGCAACGCCAGAATACAAGCATCTGTTCTTTCTTTATATGACAGCACGAGATTACAAGGTCCATTAGCAAATGGAGAACCTGCAGATTGGACTACATTAGATACTTCAGTAAAAAATAAGTTAGAAGGATTAAAAGAATCAGAGAAGCAAATAGTATTGCTCACGCAGACTTATGCAAGTCCGTCTACTTCAAAATTGATAAGTGAGTTTAAGGAAGTTTACGGGAACGTAAATCATATTACGTATGATGCGATAAGCGAAGATGCTGCTTTATCTGCTTTTGAATCTAAATTTGGAGAAAGGGCATTGCCGACATATGATTTTGAAAAAGCCGAAATCATCGTTTCTTTCGGTGCAGACTTCCTGGCCGATTGGCAAGGAGGAGGTTATGACAGTGGCTATTCAAAAGGGCGTATTCCCAAAAATGGCAAAATGTCCAGGCATATACAGTTTGAATCCAATATGTCTCTTACCGGGGCAAATGCGGATAAGCGAATTGCAATAAAACCATCGGAGCAGAAAAAGGCACTGGCGAGTTTATTTGGTAAACTAAATAATAGTTCAGTTAATGTAGATCTTAGCGATAATATCAGCAAAGCCGTTGACGATGTTGTTGCCGAAATAAAGAAAGCAGGAAATAAAGCGGTTGTGGTAACAGGGTTGGATGATGTAAACGCCCAGACAGTTACTTTGTCAATAAATGAGATGTTGGCCAGTAATGCTTTTAACCCAAGTGTACCAAGATATATCAGACAGGGAAATAACCAGGCTGTTAAGAAACTCATTCAGGATATGAATTCCGGAAAAGTGGGTGCTTTGATTATGGATGGCGTTAATCCTATGTATACGCTCCCTAATGCTCCTGAGTTTTCTGAAGGTGTTGCAAAAGTAGATTTATCGGTCACGTTCTCTACAAATTGGAATGAAACCACAGAAATTACAGAATTTACCGCAGCATCTAATCACTTTTTAGAATCCTGGGGAGACGCTGAACTGGTAAAAGGACACTACAGCCTTATACAGCCTACCATAAAAGAACTTTTTGACACCAAGCAGTTTCAGCAGTCACTCCTTCAATGGATGGGTAGTGATTTAAAGTATTACGACTACATTAAAGAGACATGGAATTCGGGCATTCTGGGTGATGCTTCCTGGAATAAAACACTTCATGATGGTGTTTTTGTATTGGAATCCAATACGGAAGGAGAAACTTCTGCAACAAATGAAAACTCTGTTGGTCAGACAATGGATCAACAACCCGAAGCTAATACAACAGTAGCGCCAATTTCTTCCGCGATAAGTTCACTGGCCAATTCATCGGCCGATGGAATGGAACTTGTTCTTTATCCAAAAATTGGAATGGGTGACGGTCAGCAAGCTAATAATCCTTGGTTACAGGAATTTCCAGACCCCATTACCAGGGTCTCATGGGATAATTATGTTACTGTATCCAGAGCAGATGCCTCCTCATTAGGCCTGATAAATGAAAATGTAGCTAATGGAGGTCTGAACGGAAGTTATGCTAAACTTACGGTTAACGGAGTCTCGCTTGATAATGTTCCGGTTATTATTCAACCGGGCCAGGCCGCTGGTACTGTGGGACTATCATTTGGTTATGGCAGGCAAGTAGGTATGAAAAATGAAATGCAGACCGGTGTTAATGCATATACGTTATATCAGGGTTTTAATAGCATTCAAAATGTCACTCTCGAAAAGGCAACAGGCATGCATGAGTTTGCTTGTATTCAACTTCATAACACCCTTATGGGTAGAGGAGATATTATAAAGGAAACGACTTTAGAGATATTTAATACAAAAGATCATTCGGAATGGAATCAGGTACCTCAGGTTTCGTTGAATCACCAGGAAGTTCCTGCTACTACGGTTGATCTTTGGGCTAGTTTTGACAGGTCTATAGGACATCATTTTAATATGTCAATAGATTTGAATGCCTGTACAGGATGTGGTGCTTGCGTTATTGCCTGTCATGCTGAGAATAATGTACCTGTTGTTGGTAAAGAAGAGGTTCGTAAATCGAGAGATATGCACTGGTTGCGAATAGACAGATATTATTCCTCAGAAGATACTTTTGACCAGGACAATACGAAAAAAGATGAATTTTCAGGTGCTTCAGAGACAAAGTCTGGCTTTGAGGAAATGGAGATTGCCGCAGTCAATCCGCAGGTTGCGTTTCAGCCTGTAATGTGTCAGCATTGTAACCATGCGCCTTGCGAGACTGTTTGTCCGGTAGCAGCAACTTCACATAGCCGTCAGGGGCAGAATCATATGGCATATAACAGATGTGTTGGTACCAGATACTGTGCCAACAACTGTCCGTATAAAGTAAGGAGGTTTAACTGGTTCCTTTTTAATAATAATGAAGAATTTGATTACCATTTCAATAATGATCTTGGTAAAATGGTTATTAATCCAGATGTTACCGTCCGTTCCAGAGGGGTAATCGAGAAGTGTTCCCTTTGTATCCAGATGACCCAAAAGACAATTCTTGATGCAAAACGTGAAGGAAGAGAAATAGTAGATGGCGAATTTCAGACTGCTTGTTCAAATGCTTGTAGCAATGGAGCAATAGTGTTTGGCGATTCAAATGACGAGGAAAGCCAGGTTACAGAATTAAAGAAAAATGACAGGATGTACCACTTATTAGAGAATGTGGGAACAAAACCGAATGTGTTTTATCATGTAAAAGTGAGAAATACAAATGAGGCATAATAAATTAAGGAAGAATACAACTATAATAAAACTATATGGCGTCGCATTACGAAGCACCAATACGTAAACCCTTAATTCTTGGGGACAAAGGCTACCATGATGTATCGGTAGATATTGCAGCTCCTATTGAAGGACGGGCTAACAGACTGTGGTGGATTGCTTTTTCCATTGCATTGGCAGCACTCCTTTGGGGCGTAGGTGCTATAATTTACACAATTTCTACAGGTATTGGAGTCTGGGGACTCAATAAAACAGTAAACTGGGCCTGGGATATTACAAACTTTGTATGGTGGGTTGGTATTGGACATGCAGGAACATTAATTTCTGCGGTGCTGTTACTATTCCGACAAAAGTGGAGAATGGCAATTAACCGATCTGCGGAGGCCATGACCATATTTTCTGTACTCCAGGCAGCAATATTTCCGGTAATACATATGGGTAGACCTTGGTTGGCATATTGGGTGGTACCTATTCCTAACCAATTTGGTTCACTATGGGTTAATTTTAATTCTCCCTTGTTATGGGATGTTTTTGCAATATCAACTTACTTGTCCGTTTCATTGGTTTTCTGGTGGACAGGATTACTACCTGATTTCGGTATGCTCCGCGACAGGGCGGTCAAACCTTTCCAAAAGAAAATTTACAGTCTGGTAAGTTTTGGGTGGACTGGTCGCGCAAAGGATTGGCAACGCTTTGAAGAAGTTTCCCTTGTCCTTGCTGGTTTAGCAACACCACTTGTACTTTCTGTACATACTATAGTATCTATGGATTTTGCAACTTCTGTGATTCCGGGATGGCACACTACCATTTTTCCGCCTTACTTTGTTGCAGGGGCCATTTTCTCCGGGTTTGCAATGGTTCAAACCCTGTTAATTATAATGAGAAAAGTAAGCCACCTTGAGGATTATATCACTGTTCAGCATATTGAACTGATGAATATAGTAATCATGATTACAGGCTCAATAGTTGGATGTGCTTATATAACGGAGCTTTTTATGGCCTGGTATTCAGGAGTGGAATATGAACAATATGCTTTTCTGAACAGAGCAACGGGGCCATATTGGTGGGCCTATCTTTTAATGATGAGCTGCAATGTTTTTTCACCGCAAATTATGTGGTTTAAGAAAATTAGAACTAGTATAGTAATTTCATTTATTATTTCCATCGTAGTAAATGTAGGTATGTGGTTTGAAAGATTTGTGATCATTGTTACTTCATTACATCGCGACTATTTGCCGTCTTCATGGACGATGTTCTCACCAACTTTTGTGGACATTGGAATTTTCATTGGTACCATTGGTTTCTTCTTTGTACTCTTTTTATTATATTCAAGAACCTTCCCGGTAATTGCACAGGCTGAGGTAAAATCAATATTAAAATCGTCCGGAGCCCGTTATAAGGCGCTTAGAGATGCAGGTAAACCATTATATACAATAAGTAAAAATGGAATTGTAAGAGAAACGATTGTTAACAATAATCAGGAGACTGCAGTCTCTTCAGAATCAAATCAAGGAGAAAGCTTACTTAGTGCACTAGGTAGTTTTGATTCAGGCACTCAGGATCCAGACGATCTTAAAAAAGTAAAAGGGATTGGTCCTTTAATGGAAAAGACCCTCAACAAATTGGGAATTTTCAGCTTTTTACAAGTGAGTAAAATGACCCAAAAAGAATACGATTTGCTTGATTCCCTTACTGGTGCGTTCCCTGGCCGAGCTCAGAGAGATGATTGGGCAGGACAGGCAAGAATGTTTTTAAACAACGATAAATAATTATGGCAGCTACAGTTATCCACGCATACTATGATGATGATGATGTATTGATGCACGCCGTTAAAAAGGTTAAAGCTGAAAAACATCATATCGAGGAGGTCTATTGTCCTTTTCCCGTGCATGGTTTGGACAAAGCATTGGGCTTAGCTCCAACCAGAATAGCAATTACATCCTTTATGTATGGATGTTTGGGATTAATTGTTTCTATTGTTATGATGAAATACATAATGATTGACGATTGGCCAATGAATATTGGCGGCAAACCCAGCTTTAGTTATATAGAAAATATGCCTGCTTTTGTGCCTATTATGTTTGAATTAACGGTCTTTTTTGCCGCACATTTAATGGTGATCACATTTTATTTACGCAGTAGGTTGTGGCCATTTAAAAAGGCAGAGAACCCTGATGTGAGAACAACAGATGCGCATTTTATTATGGAAATTGAAGTACATAATAACGAGTCTGAATTAAAAGATTTGTTGTTAGATACGGGAGCAGTAGAGTTGAACATTATTAAAAACAGTCATTAGAGAATGAAGCGTTTTATAAAAATAGTAATGATTCTGGTAGTAATTGGTTTTGTTTCTGCTTGTGCAGATAACACGGCTCCAAACTATCAATATATGCCAAATATGTATGAGCCGATTGGCTATGAGACTTATCAGCCTGTTGATTTTCTTCCAGGCGGATCTGAAGCTATGACCCCGCCGGAAAATACTATTCACAGAGGATGGTTGCCTTATGAGTTTGCTAATGATCTGGAGAGCAAGGAAATGGCAAGATTGCAAAAAAGTCCGTTGGATTCTTTGCAAATGGAAGTTAATCTTACAAAGGGCAAGGAACTTTATACTATATATTGTGGCATTTGCCATGGCAATCAGGGTGAAGGACAGGGAACTCTTGTAAAAAGAGAAAAAATACTAGGCGTACCAAACTATGCGGATGCCGCGAGAAATATTACTGTTGGAAGCACCTATCATACGATTTATTACGGGTTAAATTCCATGGGTTCCTATGCGGGTCAACTTGATTATGAGGAACGTTGGCAGGTATCGGAGTACGTAATGCAACTGAAACAAGACTTAACAAAATAATACATAGACCTTTAATATGTACACGTTTTCAAACAGATTAAAAATAGCTTCCTTTATTCTCATGGCCGTAGGGGTATTGGGAATTGGCATTGGCTTTGTATCCGCTCCTGGAACTGTAGAGGAAGCCAAGGCCATGGTAGCGATAAATGATGACGGTCACGGAGATTCACATGGGGAGGAGGCATCCCATGCAGTGGCCTCTGATCACAGTGATGCTCATGATGAACATTTACTGCATCAACTGCAAAACAGACCATGGTCTGCCTTATATGTGGCAGCGCTCTTTTTCTTTATGATTGCCTTAGGTGTTCTCGCATTTTATGGAATTCAAAGGGCTTCACAGGCTGGATGGTCACCTATGTTATTCAGGGTAATGGAAGGAATTACGGCCTACCTTGTTCCGGGAGGGATAATAGTATTTGTTATTCTGGTGCTTTCAGTATTGCATTTTAATCATATGTTTACTTGGATGGATGCCGATGTTGTAGCTCATGATAAATTACTACAAAATAAAGCAGGGTATCTGAACCCTACTTTCTTTCTCATAAGAGCCGCAATTTTCCTTGGAGGATGGATTGGTTATCGTGAAATATCACGAAAGCTTTCTATTGCGCAGGATAATTCTGATGATAATTCCAATTTTAAAAAGAACTTCAGATTTTCTGCTGCTTTCCTGGTATTTTATCTAATAACGGAATCCATAATGTCCTGGGATTGGATAATGAGTGTTGACCCTCATTGGTTCAGCACACTATTTGGCTGGTATGTTTTTGCTAGTATGATCGTTTCCGGCATAACTGTAATTGCTATGGTTACCATCTACCTCAAATCAAAAGGATATTTACCCGATGTTAATGACAGTCATATTCATGATTTGGCAAAATTCATGTTTGGCTTTAGTATATTCTGGGCCTACCTCTGGTTTAGTCAGTTTATGTTAATATGGTATGCAAATATTCCTGAAGAAGTCACTTATTTTGTTACAAGGATAGAAGGCTATAATCTGCCGTTTTTTGGTATGGTAGTATTGAATTTTGTATTTCCTTTGTTGCTGCTAATGAACAGTGATTACAAAAGAGTGAATTGGTTTGTTATTATGACCGGTATCGTGTTACTTGCAGGGCATTATTTAGATATATTTAATATGATAATGCCGGCAACGGTAGGCGACCAATGGTATATTGGGATTCCGGAATTGGGCGCTATACTCTTTTTCACAGGAGCTTTTATTTTCTGGGTGTTCCGGGCATTAACCCATGCTCCCTTACAACCTAGCCGTAATCCTTATATAGAGGAAAGCAGGCATTTTCATTATTAGTAATTTTAAAGTATAATTTCAATACATACGATGACTACATTATTGATCTTAATTGTTTTAGTACTAGTGGCAATTGCAATTTGGCAAATGACCAAAATTTTTGAATTGTCCAAACTAAAGACAGTAGATTCACAAGTTGCGACCGATAAGGATAATAAGTATAATGGTTACTTGTTGTTTGCTTTTTTGATATTTATTTATGGGATAACCATATTTAGTTTTTATAAATACACTAAAGTCTTATTGCCTGAAGCAGCTTCAGCCCATGGAGGGGATTATGATTACCTAATGCTTGTTTCATTTATTATTATCTTTTTTGTACAAACCCTTACTCAGGCTTTATTGCATTATTTTGGGTATAAATATCGCGGCCAAAAAGGTAAAAAGGCCTTGTTCTTTGCAGATAATGACAAGTTGGAATTCATATGGACGATAATACCAGTGATTGTGTTAGCCGGATTAATCTTGTGGGGTTTATATACCTGGACCAACATAATGGATATCAATGACGAGGATGACCCACTAATCGTAGAACTTTATGCACAACAATTCAATTGGACTGCAAGATATGGCGGGACAGACAATGTATTAGGAGGTGCCAATGTTAGAATGATTGATATTGATAAGGCAAATGTTTTAGGATTGGATGAATCTGACCCTAATGCCTCTGATGACGTAATCGTAAAAGAATTACATCTGCCTGTTGGTAGAAAAGTAAATTTCAAAATGCGTTCACAGGATGTATTGCATTCGGCCTATATGCCTCATTTTAGAGCTCAGATGAATTGCGTACCTGGAATGACCACAGAGTTTTCTTTTACACCAACCATAACTACTGCGGACATGAGGATGAATCAGGATGTAGTAGATAAAGTAAAAAGAACAAACGAAATTAGAGCAGAACGAGCAGCTAATGGAGAGGACAACTCCGATCCATGGGAATTTGATTATATCCTGCTGTGTAATAAAATTTGTGGTAAATCGCACTATAATATGCAGATGAAGATAATTGTAGAAAGTGAAGAAGATTATAATGCATGGATGGAAAGTCAGCGGACTTTTAGTCAGACCATGGCATCCATGCAATAAATAGAGCTATACAAAGAGAAAATTAATATATAAAAAATTAGATTATGTCTGTTACTGCACATGCCCACGTTGATGATCACGCAGATGATCATGTACATCATCACAAAGAGACATTTGTAACAAAGTATATCTTTAGTCAGGATCATAAGATGATTTCAAAACAGTATCTAATTACTGGTTTGATCATGGGTTTTATTGGCATTGCGATGTCTCTTTTATTTAGAATGCAACTGGCCTGGCCTGGAGAATCATTTCCTATTTTCGAGGCATTATTAGGAAATTGGGCACCCGGTGGAGTTTTGGATGCAGATATGTACCTTGCATTGGTTACCATACACGGCACTATAATGGTTTTCTTTGTCCTAACAGCCGGATTAAGTGGTACTTTCAGTAATCTTCTAATTCCGTTGCAGATTGGCGCAAGGGATATGGCCTCTGGTTTCCTGAATATGTTATCGTATTGGATGTTCTTTGTGTCTAGTGTAATCATGCTTATTTCACTTTTTGTAGAAGCAGGACCTGCAGCGGCAGGATGGACTATCTACCCTCCGCTTAGTGCACTACCAATGGCGCAGCCGGGATCTGGGATGGGAATGACACTATGGTTGGTTTCTATGGCAATCTTTATTGCCTCTTCCTTATTAGGATCATTGAACTACATTGTCACAGTTATCAATCTAAGAACCAAAGGGATGTCTATGACAAGGCTTCCTTTAACCATTTGGGCGTTTTTCGTAACAGCAATAATTGGAGTAGTTTCTTTCCCTGTATTATTATCCGCAGCTTTACTTTTGATAATGGACAGAAGTTTTGGAACATCTTTCTTTTTATCTGATATTTTTATTCAGGGTGAAGTCTTGCATTATCAGGGAGGCTCCCCTGTATTATTTGAGCACTTGTTTTGGTTTTTGGGGCACCCTGAAGTATACATAGTGATTTTACCTGCTCTTGGTATTACATCTGAAGTTATGTCCACAAATGCGCGTAAACCAATATTTGGTTATAGAGCAATGGTGGCATCAATTTTGGCAATTGCGTTTTTATCCACAATTGTATGGGGCCATCATATGTTTATTTCGGGAATGAACCCATTCCTTGGATCCGTATTTACATTCACAACACTCTTAATAGCAATCCCATCTGCGGTTAAAGCATTTAATTATATAACCACCTTATGGAAGGGTAATTTACAATTGAATCCTGGTATGCTTTTCTCAATAGGATTGGTGTCAACGTTTATTTCCGGAGGATTGACTGGCATTATTCTTGGGGATAGCACATTGGATATCAATGTTCACGACACGTATTTTGTTGTGGCTCACTTTCACCTGGTAATGGGTATTTCAGCCTTATATGGATTATTAGCCGGAGTCTATCACTGGTTCCCTAAAATGTTCAAAAGAATGATGAATAAGAATTTAGGCTATGTCCACTTTTGGATCACAGCGATTTGTGCATATGGGGTATTCTTTCCCATGCATTTTGTTGGAATGGCAGGGGTCCCAAGGCGTTATTATGAAAATACAGCCTTCCCTATGTTCGATGAACTAACAGATGTAAATGTTCTTATTACTGTTTTTGCACTGATAGCCGGTCTGGCTCAATTAGTCTTCTTATATAATTTCATCAGTAGTATTTTTTATGGGAAACCTACTGAACAAAATCCATGGAAATCTAATACCCTGGAATGGACCGCACCAATTGAGCACTTCCACGGAAACTGGGAAGGTAAGATTCCAGAGGTGCATCGTTGGGCATATGATTACAGCAAAACTCAGGATAA
>CBDTVT010000047.1:0-18325 GCA_965364275.1 uncultured Eudoraea sp.
CCGGGCCACTTCCTCCTTATAGACCTGGTCATATTTTACGTAATACAAGCCTGCCAATTTATCACCCTTTAATCCGGTACTCTCCGGAGTTTCTCCATTTCCAAACATTTGCCAGGCAAGCATACTTTTACAGATATGAATACCCCTGTCATTTATGATCTGTGTTTTATATACCCTATTCCCGTTAGCCTTTAGAATTTCTGCCACAGAATAACCGAGTAAATTATTCCGGATATGACCAAGATGTAGTGGCTTATTTGTGTTGGGTGAGGAATACTCCACTAGAATTGCATTGTGATCTTGCTCTGGCTTGCGGCCATAACTTTGATCATCTTTGGTGGAATCAAAGAAATTCTTGTAGTAATTATCAGTAATTACCAAGTTCAAAAATCCCTTTATTACGTTAAATCCCTTAACCTCATTTAGTTCCTTCTCCAAATAGGTGCCTATTTGAATTCCAATTTGCTCGGGATTACCCTTTATATAGCGAAGCATGGGAAAAACGACTACAGTGATATCTCCCTCAAAATCTTTTCTGGTAGGTTGAAATTCAACCGAGGGTATTGTAATATCATATAGCGAAGCTACTGCCTCTATCACCTTCATCTGAATAACCTCCTGAATATTCATAAAATTTCCCCAATTAAGGCTGCAAAACTAATGAATTTTTAGACTTTTATAGCTTGTAGCCTTTGGTGTTTACAAAAATATGGAGTTTTCGTCATCTTTAATGGAAATTGCTACATTCAAGAAGTAATGTCATTGAATAGAATAAAATTAAAACCATGCTGGCAAACGTATCCTATAATAACAGCGATCTTACAAGGAAAATTGATAGTGAAGTAGGTAAACCATTTACATTAAAAGAACGTTGGGCGATGAATGGAATAGGATCTCCTAAACTATTTATAACCGAAACCAGCATAGAAATTGGAAATCTTCTGATTTTAGATAATAATCTGAATAGTTGTAATGTGGAAATGCGTCCAAAAGGGATAATTGTACGGTTCCGCTCCCTTTTAGAGACCTATGCGCTGATAATTCCGTATTATAAGCTAACTATCTATAAAGGTAATTTTGCTATTTATTCAATCTTTCGCGATCATTACTTTATAAAAGTGAAATCGGATACCAAAGCTATTCAGAAATTCTTTAAGAAAATACTGGATTTTAAAGCAGACAATTTACCAACCTCTATTGAAGATTTATAATCGATGAAAATACTGATAACCGGAGCTAACGGATATATTGGAATGCGTTTATTACCGCTGCTGCTAGATGAGGGACATGAAATAATATGTACCGTCCGAAACAAAGAACGACTTTCCATAGATCCTGAGACGCGCTCTAAGATTACTATTATCGAGATCGATTTTTTAGAAGCTGTTGAGGAAGGAAAAATACCCATTGATATTGATGTCGCTTATTTTCTAATTCATTCCATGAGCACATCCACCCGCGATTTTGATGAAATGGAAGCCAAGACGGCCTATAATTTTAACAGCTACATAAATAAAACCAAGGTAAAACAGGTGATTTACCTAAGTGGTATCGTAAATGATGAAAATCTGTCTAAACACCTTTGGTCCAGAAAAAATGTTGAGGAGATATTATCTAAAGGTGAATTTAACCTTACCGTACTCAGAGCAGGGATCATCGTAGGATCGGGAAGCTCGTCTTTTGAAATAATTCGTGACCTCTGCGAAAAGTTGCCGGTTATGATTACACCAAAATGGGTCCTCACAAAAACCCAGCCTATTGCCATTAGGGATGTCATGCTCTTTCTGACCGGTGTGTTGGGTAACAGAAAAACATATAATCAATCTTTTGACATTGCCGGCCCGGATGTCCTTACCTATAAGCAAATGCTACAGAGATACGCGCGCATAAGGGGCTTCAAAAACTGGATTATTACTGTCCCCGTAATGACCCCAAAGTTATCTTCTTATTGGTTGTATTTTGTTACTTCAACTTCCTATAAATTGTCTTTAAACCTTGTAGACAGCATGAAAATTGAAGTAGTGGCAAAGGACAACCAACTCGAACAATTATTGGGGATAAAAACACATACCTATGAGGAGGCGATAGATATGGCGTTTAAAAAAATTGAACAAAACCTTGTCGTAAGTAGCTGGAAGGATAGTATGATTAGTGGAAGATTAAATAAAAATCTGGGAAAGTATATCCAGGTGCCTAAATACGGTGTACTTAAAGACGAGAAAAAGTTAAAAGTACAGGATAAGGAAGCTGTTTTAAAGAATATATGGAAGATTGGCGGAGATAACGGCTGGTACTATGGCAATTGGTTATGGAGGTTCAGAGGGTTTATTGACAAACTTATAGGTGGTGTTGGACTAAGACGCGGGCGTACACATCCTGATAAAATCTTTCCGGGGGATTCCCTGGATTTTTGGCGAGTTCTATTGGCCGATAAAAAAAACAAACGACTACTGCTATTTGCGGAAATGCGTTTGCCCGGGGAAGCCTGGTTAGAATTTAGAATTGATGAAGACAGCGTATTGCATCAGACGGCCACCTTTAGGCCAAGAGGGCTAAAAGGAAGGCTATACTGGTATAGCGTACTTCCTTTTCATTATTTCATTTTTGGAGGTATGATAAGAAATCTGGCAAAGCCATAATTATTTTATAAACATTAGTAACGTTTTATAAGGTTATTCGTCTTAGATGAAATAGTAATCAATAATATGACTTATGAGCAAACCCATTTCTAACATTTCTATTTACATATTCCTGCTTGCTTCTATATCCATGCATTGCCAATCTATTACCTCCAGGGTAGTAGACACCAAAACAAACGAAGGTATTCCCTATGCAACCATTCAATTTGCTGAGCATCGCGGTATTATTACTAATGAGGAAGGCAGATTTAGTATAAATTTAAACCCCAAGCTGGAACAGCAAGATTCGATCTATATATCCAGTATGGGGTATAAAAAAACAGCTATCCACTTTAAGGCCACTTTGGATAGTGTTATATATATAGAACCAAAGGCTATCGAACTAAATGAAGTATATCTATTTAACAATGATCTCAGTATTGATGAAATCATTGAAAAAGTGAAAGAAAATATACCGGCAAATTATAATAGAGCACCCATAAAACAGCGCTTGTTCTTTAGGCAATCCAGCCTCAATACCATGACTAAACTGGATATTGAATTTGAAAAATCTACCATTGAAGAGCTTAATAAAAAATTTCTGGACAGTGTGATCTCCATTTTACCAAGAAATGCGTCCTACTATACAGAAAGTTTGTGTGACTTTTACAGAAAACCCGACGAGCACCGCTTATACATAGAAAAGGCCGCTGAATTATACGATAAAAATAATGAAGGTTCTATGGAAGCTCTTTCGGCCAAATTAGAGCGCATTTTTAAAGAAAATGTAAAACCTGATTCCTATTTAAAAATTAAGTCGGGCTGGTTTGGTCAAAAAGTAGAGTTAGATTCCATATTTGATTCTTCAGACGAGACTGCTGAGTTAGAGGATGAACTCAAAGACGATGACAATAAACATTTTCTTTCATCCAAAAAAGATCAACTGCACAATCTTTATTCTGAACTCTTCTATAATGACGACACCAAACTAAATTTTATTGACAAATCTAACCGCTATGAATTTAGATTAAAAGGATTTACTGCCCTGGAAGACGAAGGCGTATATGTGATAGAATTTGACCCAAAAAGGTCGGAAGACTTTAGAGGAACAATCTATGTAAACATAGAAGATTTTGCAATAATGCGAATAGACTATGAGAACGTAAATTCATTGAAAAGAATAAAATTATTAGGGTTCTCGTATGAGGAAATCACCTATAAAGGAACTACAATTTTCAGTAAGGGAAGCAATAATAAATATGATTTGCGATTTATTGATAAGGTATTCGGGCGTAAAATGGGTATAAGAAGGCCTTTGAGTGTAATTGAGAAAAACAAGTATGTAAAAGGAAGAAGGAAGCAAAATGAATTGTCTATGGAGCTGGATATTATTAATTTCAATACAGAGAAATACGAATTAGTAGTCTTTGATTCCGAGCTAATAAGCACCGGGGAATTTTCCGATTCGGTTGAAAATGAAAATGTCAAAGCCACATACCTTTCCAGTTACAATCCTGAATTCTGGCAAGGTTATGATATTATGGAACCCAATAAGGCTATTCGGGAATTTACAGTATCTGATAAATAAGAATTAGTTTGACCAAAGTGCTTAAAACTATCGTTTGGGCAAAAACACCTCCGCCATCATACAACGGGCACTCCCGCCGCCGCAGGTCTCGATGGTATCTAAAGGGCTATGCACTATAGGGTTGTACTTTTCCAAAATACTAACCTGGTCCGGTCTGAGGCTGTTATATGCCGCAGTACTCATAATTAGATAACGTTTATCTGACGCTCCTGCTACCTGAAGCATATTTCCTGCGAAGTGATGCATTTGTTCCTCGGTGATGTCAATGATCTCTTTCCCGTCCTGTTTCAGATGATTTACAACGTTTTTCCTTTCTTTCTTATCATCAATAGCGTCTAAACAAATTACGGCATAGGCCTCGCCCATGCACATCATAACATTGGTATGGTATATAGGTAATCGTTCTCCATTAACGGATTGATATGCAGTAAAGATTACCGGAGTACATTCAAAGTCTTCACAAAACTCAATTACCAGTTCTTCATGCGCACGGTCAGAAAGTGCACAATACGCTTTTTGATTTACACGGTCCATTAAAATACTTCCTGTGCCCTCAAGAAAAAGCCCTTCTTTTTCAGCAGATGTATAGTCCATTATATTCTCTATCAGGAAACCATTGGTTTCAAGAATATCAAGAATATCCTCTCTTCGCTCCTTTCTGCGATTTTCGGCGAACATCGGATAAATGACGACCGTACCATTTGAATGAAAAGAAATCCAGTTGTTTGGAAAAATTGAATCTGGTGTATCGGGATCAGGCGTATCCTCAATCACTATAACCTCAATTCCTTTAGCCCTTAATACATCAACAAATGTATCAAACTCCTGCTGTGCCTTCAGGTTAATTGTATTGTTTTGGAGGTCAATATCTTCCATAAAATAGTTATTCACCGCGGTCTGCTCATTCATGCGAAATTGCACCGGGCGAATCATCAAAATGGTGTTGGTAATCTGCGACATCTAATAATTCTTTTAGGTATATTCTGTGTATTAGACAGAATAACAAAATTATATTATTTGCAGTTCTTCCTCACTAAATTCGGGTAAAAAATTGCTCATTATTTCTAGCCATCATCTTCAAGGGATTATCTCTGCCAATAGGCATAAATATGGCATTTGATATTTATTTTTTCCGGTTATTCTAAAAATATTTTGAAATGGAAAGTTTAAAAAAACTGTCATCCTTGAAATTGGTAAGAATTAATTCGGTGGGATCTATATTATTAAAAATTCGTACTTCAATTTCGGCGGTCCAGGTGCTTCCAAAGCGTCGGGCAGCTTCGATACTAAATATTTTACTGCTTTTGTTCAAATCGGCTATTCCACCAATGAGAATTGAAGTGTCTTGAATATCGTTGAATGCTATCCTACTTCCAAAAAATATATCATTTTGTAAAGTATTTAAGGCCAGCTCATCTCGTCCGTCATAGAGATATTCCCCTAAAATTCCAATATCCAAACCGTTACCATCAATGTTACTAAAAGTATATTCCAGGCCAGCAGCAAGTGCGAAAAAATCTTGTACATCTGAATTACGGTAAATAGACTCCAGTTTCCAGAGAAAAGCTCCATCTGTAATTTGTAGCTCAATTCCCGTTTGATTTATTATTGGATAGAAGGCATTAATATTTCCTGCAGCATCAAAAACAAACAATGGTTCTCTGCCATTACCATAAAAATGAGAAAGCCCAATGTCTACAATACCAAAATAGTGTTTCCAACGAACTGCCATATCCTGGTGCCACTCCTCCGCACCACTTTCATAACCCACGTCATCCTTTTCTATTACCGTTCCAAAACGTAATCGCCCTTTGCTTCCGGCAAAAGTTCGTCTACGATGATAGGGTAGATAGAAAAAATCAAATGTTCCTATTTTATTAGTAATCCAACTAAACTGAATCATGGGCTGTCCTAGTTTCTCTTCACCATCAAAACTCTCTACCCTATCGGTCTGGTTAATTATATCTACCAGGTGATTACTTTCAATAACGCCCCAAAATATTTTTTTCAGTCCAATACTGAGCTCCCAGTTATTCTTTGCTTTTTGATAATACAATTCACGAATGTCCCAATGAGTTCGTTTATCATCACGATCAAGTCTAAAAAATGCTATTGTGTTTATACTTTCATAGCCTTTATTCCAATCTGCAGAGTATTCTAATTGAAATGACATAGACGGGTAATGATCCAACTGATCCTCGAACTGGGGGTCTTCAAAAAAGTAGCTATATTCAGCTTCGAGTTCAAATTCCCAATCATGGTTTACCAACTTAGTTACCTCATTATCCTGGCCATAAGCAGAATAAGAAATGAGTATAAATAAGCCGACAAAAAAAATAAGTCTATTAATCAAAGCTAGTTAATTGAAGTAAGATTGATTTATCTTTTAGCATAGTCTATCGTGGTCATGCAGAAAATACAAGGCTATTTCACGAATTAAATAGCCTTGTAAATTTAATATAGCTTTGGCTTTTTTTAATTTCCGGCTCTTTGTAAAGCTATCTGTGAAAAATCATCCTCAGAAAGGTTTTCTCCAAAATTATACTCACCAAATGACAACAGGGTCTCCTTATTGCTTTGATGATTAATCATATTGAAGTTAGCGGCACGCCAGAATTTATTGTTGTACAATTTGTAATCGGTATATGTCAATGTTTTTAACAAGGAATTTTTGCGATCATAGAAATCAACTTTTTCTATTCGATAACCCTTGTCCTTGTTGTAAGTAACAACGCGTCTGGTGTATCCTGATTTTGGATCAACTGGGTATTGTTCTACAATAAGTAGACCACCTTCTTCCTTTAAGAATTTATAGGCATATTTTTCTACTTCCTGCGCAGAGAGATCTTCATAGGCAAACTCGCTACCAACGAAAGGACCCGATTTATTATCCGATGAAATTCTTTTAACTCTTTTGATGGAAGGCAAGTACAACCATTGATCATCCGAACCCACTTTATGCGTATACGTCAAGGTAGCGGTACCCTTAACATCTTTAGGGCTATTAAAAACTATCAGGGACTTATCCCCATCTTCTATCAATTCCAGAGTACGGGTTGTAAGCGATCGTTGACTGG
The DNA here is from genome assembly GCA_965364275.1 of uncultured Eudoraea sp. Classification (GTDB taxonomy): domain Bacteria; phylum Bacteroidota; class Bacteroidia; order Flavobacteriales; family Flavobacteriaceae; genus Eudoraea. The sequence goes on from CBDTVT010000047.1 coordinate 7,284, forward strand.
TTTGTCCATTCTTGTTTTTAAGTGTCATGGATAACTCTACTATAGAACTGCCAAATCCTTCATCTGCTTTTTCAGCGGCTTTCGCTATTTGCAAGCCACGTTCTTCGTCTGTTTGAGCTCTTAGGCTCGTAATAGTAGTTAAAACTATTATACAAAATATTAACTTTCTCATTGTTTATTAATTTGAATTGAATTATTTATCTAATTGTGTTTGTGTTCTAAATTTTTTTAATTCTGTAACTGCCTCACTTTTTTTACTCGCAAGGATCAATAGTGCAGGTAATAGAATAAAATCAATGATTAAGGCCGAGAAAATGATTATAACTGTGATTCTGGCCATATAGCTGTTCAAGGCAAATGAAGAGGTAGACAGTACGGAAAATCCTGCTAATAGCACAATGGTAGTCGTCACTAAAGCCCGCCCTACAGTTTCAAAGGCATAAATAACGGCCTCGCGTGCATCATAGCCCAGTTCCCTGCGAGCTCTTAGAAATTTGCTCATGAAATGTACCGTATCATCCACAATAATTCCCAGTGTCATCCCAAAAACGATAACCATGCCTGTATTTATCTGTCCTTTAAAGATTGCCCATATACCAAATCCCACAAGAACTGGCGCTACATTCGGTATAATACTTATTAGACCAAGCTTAAAGTTTTGCAGTGCCAACATCAGCACCAGGGATATCAGGATCAAAGCTACAATATTACCCTTGAACATGCTATCTGCCTGCCTAAAGCCAAGTTTTGAAAACATCATAGTTGGACTTACACCAAGTGAATGCATCGGCTTCGGGGTATTGTCCTTAAGCCATTGTTCCGAACGGTCCGAAAAAGCGATCATCTCGACACTGGAAATATTTTTCAGGGTAGCGGTTACGCGCGATTCGGATTTATCTACATTGATCTGATTATTTAAATCCAATCCAAATGGTAACGAAAGTTCATAAAGTAAAAGGAATTGTGCAGCTTCTTCTCTAATATCAGGAACCTTATAGTAACTTTCATTATCACCATGCATAGAACGATTTACCCTGCGTGCCACTTCACTAAAAGCATTTACATGGACCACTTCGGGTTGCTCATTCAGCCAATCCTCAAACTGGTTTAGTTTTTTAAGATATTCCGGGTTATTAATCCCGCCGCTTTCACCACTACCTACCGAAAACTCAACGTTGTAAAAACCGGTAAGGTTGTCATTTATAAAATCGCTATCCCTTCTAAACTCAACAGAATCATCAAAATATTCCACAAATTCGTCATTAAATACATTTAGGGTAGCCAGGTAGGTTAATCCTGCAATTATTGTCAGCGAAATAAAGGTTATACGAACAGGTTGTTTAACCACAAAATATCCAAGTCGGGTATACCAATCCATTTTTTTCTCTTTTGCAACCAATACTTTGTCCTTTTTCCAAATGGGGAAGATAGCCATAAGTGCGGGTAAAGTAGTTGAAGAGTATAAAAATGCCATGGTCATACCAAAGGCAGTGATGTTACCCAAATCCCAGAAGGGCGGGACATCCCCAAAATTCATGGTAAGGAAACCAATCACTGTGGTTAAACTGGTAATAAAGACCGGCATAAAATTAAGCCGCATACTCTCCACAATCGCGGATTTTTTGTCCATTCCTTCCTTGCGAACTTTCTGTAACATAGTAATCAGAATATGAATACTATCTGCTACGGCAAGGGTAAGAATCATGGTAGGAAATACAGAAGATGGAGGTGTTAGCTTTATACCCATAATCCCTATAAAACCTACTGCACTGATGATTGAAAACAAGACCACAAAAAGTGTAGCCAATGTAGCGAAGATATTACGTGTAAGCAATAGAGTAACCAGCACTACTACAAGTAACATAAATACAATAAGCATTAAATCGTTCTGCGAAGATTCAAAAAATGCTGTATTTAAGGGGACTAAACCTGTTGTGTAAACTTCAAATTGAGGGTGATCTTTTTTAAAGTTTTCTATCAAACTTCTCGTAAAAACTGTCACTTCTGGAATTTCCGTCGCCATGTCTTCTCCCGGCAGACGTACCGTTACATTTATGGCGGTGACACTTCCCTTTTCGTTGATAATACGATGCACCAGTAAGGGTTCCTTCAGGGCCTTTTCGCGAATTTGCTCTATTTCAATATCCGTTTTTTTCTCCGATTGGTAAGACAAATCATCTACATATAGATCATCACCTACCGCACTGGTATGTTGAAAATTGGTTATGGCATCTACACGGGATGAATACGGGGTGTTCCAGGCATCAGCGGTGAGCTCTTCAATTGCGATTAAATTTTCACGCGTAAATACATCACCATTGGCAGGTGCTAAGACAAGAATTATGTTGTCATCCTTGGTATACTTGTCCTGTAAATCATCAAAAGCCTCCAGTTCAGGATTGGATTCACTAAAAAATACATGGTAATCCCCATCAAACTCCATCTTCCCTTGTGAAGCTAATCCCATGGCCAGTACAATTGTAAAAAGCAGTACAAACCATTTATATTTGATAATAAATCTTGCCCAGTTTTCGGCAAATTTATTTGTGTAGTTTCTTACCTTTTTAAGTGCATTCATCGTTAATTGTTTGAATTAATTGATCGGTCAAATTGTTGAACAATCTTGTTGTAGATATCTAGATTATTTATTAATCGTGGAGTTAAAGCAAAATGTTTTAGGTAATATTTCAGAGAATTATTTCTTATTATTTTTGGGTATAGTTGACCAGTCATCTTTTTTTAAGGTTAAAAAAATTATTTTAAAAGTACCGTTTTAACCATATTCATAAAATTATCTATTGGATAACTACTTTGCATTTCCTTCATACTCGTCATTGCACCCTTTCCGGCATCCTCAATAAAAGCAACAATATCAGTGGCTTTTGTGGTGGTACCAATTTCACCATATTTCTGTGCCTCTTCCATAACAGCCGCAATCTCATCTTTAACTATTTTTTCCTTTTCATAGATTATCTTTCGAATGTTTTCGCTGTGTTCGGACATCTCATTACCCAAATTACTCGCCAAACAACCCATTTTACAATCCAGCTCTTCTTTAAGAATCTTATTGCGATATTCATAAAAATTAAGTAATCGCTCTTTTGGTGAGTCAGACCGATTATTTAAAATTGCCTGCAATGGGGTAAACTGTAATTCAAAATACATTTCAATTGCCTTAACAGCAAAATCTTCTTTACTATCAAAATAAAAATAAAATGAACCTTTAGGGACACCTGCGGCCATCACTATATCATTAACACTGGTAGCATTATAACCCTTAGACCAAAGCAATTCCATCCCCTTTTCCAAAAGGTAATCTGCTTTCATTTCATGCTTTAATGTTTTCTCCATCTACATCAATTTCAATACGAATATATGACCAGTCGTCTATTGAAACAAGTTTTAAATGTTAAATTCTTCACTAAACAAATTCAATACGTTGATTAGAAGCCTTTTAAATAAAACCTAAATAACTAAATATGAATGATTTGTAACTTCCAGGCTTTATTATTCCCTGACCAAAGGCATGGTACTGCATCTTAATAACCCGCCCTGCTTTGAGACCTCCGCATATGGGATTTCCTCTACAGTAAAACCCTGATCTCTAAGCCAATTATTCAGCCTTGTAAAATTTCTCTCGGAGACAATGACATCCGGACTTATGGAAAATACATTACTAAACATATGATACATTTCATCGCCGGTAATTTCAAAGATATTTTCCTTGCCAAAATGCGTAACCAGCCATTCGTATTCTTCTTCAATCAGGAAGCCATTTTTATGAATGATGGCCTTATCATGACCAATGGGCTGAAAACAACAATCGAGATGAAGGGCATTTTCTTTTGGATGACTGATTGATTTACGCAATTCAAAGGGCTTTACCTTTTTGTGAGGAAACATCTTTTTGATGTATTCCACGCCTTCCCAATTGGTTCTTGCCGTAATATAATCAGGGTAATCATGACCCGTATAGGTGCCAATAAAAATATAATCTTTCCATGGCATAACATCTCCACCTTCTATATGGACTTCCTCTGGTGGATATAAGATGTTTTCCAGGGCAACAAATTCAAGTACATGAAGAATGGCCTGAAATTCCTCCTCCCGGTGTGGAAGTATATTGGCCTTGATGAGCTTATTCTCTATGACAAAGGCGATATCCCTTGAAAAAATCTGGTTACAATCAGCTATTATCTCGGGTCTGAACACCTCCACATCGTATTTTTTGAAAACAGCGGCAAATGCCTCCATTTCCTCTATCATATCTTCTTCATGGGGATAAGTGCCGGCCAGGATATGCTCCAGAGATTTAGGATCATAAGCGTCTTCCGGCCTGGGTATGGGGCCATTACTTTGGGCTGTTCCCAATAAAACAGATCTTAACCTGGATGTCTCATCATAGACGTTTAAATGCAGCATTTGTGTTGTCTATGAAAGGCTATCGTTTTTCAACTGCTTTAAAAGGTCTTAAATTTTCTCCTATATAAACTTGCCGTGGTCTTCCAATTGGTTCACCTCTTTGCCTCATTTCCTTCCATTGGGCTATCCAGCCGGGAAGGCGGCCCAACGCGAACATCACAGTAAACATATCTGTTGGTATCCCTAAGGCCCTATAGATGATGCCAGAATAGAAATCTACGTTTGGATATAACTTCCGATCAACAAAATACTGATCTTCCAATGCTTCATTCTCAAGACCTTTGGCAATATCCAATATAGGATCAGCAATTCCAAGATCTGCCAAAACCTCATCTGCAGCTTTTTTAAGAATTTTAGCCCTTGGGTCAAAATTCTTATATACCCTGTGTCCAAATCCCATCAATCTGAATGGATCATCTTTGTCTTTGGCCTTGCCCATATACTTACTGGTATCACCTCCATCATCATCAATCGCCTGAAGCATTTCCAGAACAGCCTGATTAGCACCCCCATGTAAAGGGCCCCAAAGTGCAGAAATGCCGGCAGAAAGCGAAGCAAATAATCCTGCGTGAGACGAACCAACTATTCTAACAGTAGAAGTAGAACAATTCTGTTCATGATCTGCATGAAGAATTAATAATTTGTCCAAAGCTTCAATTACAATTTCATTCTTTTGATATTCTTCATCAGGCCTTCTAAACATCATTTTATGAATATTTTCCACATATCCCAATGAGCTGCTTCCATATTCCAATGGCAGACCTTTTTTCTTACGCAGGGTCCAGGCTACCAGGACTGGGAATTTAGCTAAAATCCGAACTATTGCGTGATACATATCCTCATCTGAAGACACGTTTACAGAACTCGGATTAAAAGCGATCAGAGCATTGGTCAATGACGATAAAACACCCATTGGATGTGCAGATTTTGGAAATCCGTCAAGGATTTTTTTCATTTCCTCGTCTACCTGTGACTCTGCTTTAATATCCTTATGAAATTTTATAAGTTGCTTCTCGTTTGGTAATTCACCAAAAATTAGCAAGTATGCAACTTCAAGGAAGTCTGCTTTTTCTGCTAATTCTTCAATAGCATATCCGCGGTACCTGAGAATACCTTTCTCTCCGTCCAAAAAAGTAATAGCACTTTCACAAGAACCGGTGTTTTTATAACCCGGATCCAAGGTTATTATACCACTAGATGAACGTAAAGTTTTAATATCAATGGCAAATTCATTTTCAGTGCCTTCAATAACAGGAAATTCATACTTTTTCCCATTAACTTCCAATGTAGCTTTTTCTGACATATGCTTGATTTTGATTTATAGAACGGTAATGTAAATTTAAGAAAAAGGAAGGACGTTAACAATTACTGAGGTGAATAAGAAGTGTAAAAATTAAAGAAAAATAGTTGATCTAATAAACAGCTACTTCAAAGTTAGAATGACCATTTTCATTTAGATTCGCTTAGTTCTACTATACAGCTAAATTCTAATACAAATAGTCTTCGAATTCGAGATTAATTATTCGTTATTTTAATAACTCCATTTCAACAAAAAAGCCTTTCTTACTAAGAAAGGCTTTTATAATTTTGAGGATACCCTCTATTTTACTTTAAATGCTTTTTCCTGCGGATAATAGGCCACATCACCTAGTTCTTCTTCTATGCGAAGCAATTGGTTATATTTAGCCATACGATCACTTCTGGAAGCAGAACCTGTTTTTATCTGACCGGTATTAAGTGCTACCGCTAAATCTGCAATAGTATTATCTTCCGTTTCCCCTGATCTGTGTGACATTACGGAAGTATATCCCGCGTTTTTAGCCATATTCACAGCGGCAATAGTTTCTGTAAGCGTGCCAATCTGGTTAACTTTTATGAGTATGGAATTGGCAATCCCGCTCTTAATTCCCCGTGATAATCTTTCTACATTGGTAACATATAAATCGTCTCCAACTAATTGAACGCTATCACCAATCATATCCGTTAACGTCTTCCAACCGTCCCAGTCGTTTTCATCCATCCCGTCTTCAATAGATATTATAGGGTATTTTTTACTAAGATCTGCCAAATACGCTGCTTGTTCATCTGAGGTGCGAACCGCGCCCGAATCTCCTTCAAATTTGGTATAATCATACTTACCATTCTCATAGAATTCTGCAGCAGCACAATCAAGTGCAATCATAACTTCATCACCAAAAGAATATCCGGCATTTTTAACAGCTAGTCCAATAGTCTCTATCGCATCTTCTGTACCATCCAGCGTAGGTGCAAACCCACCTTCATCACCTACAGCAGTGCTCAAGCCTCTACCGTGCAATACTTTTTTAAGATTATGAAATATTTCAGTCCCCATTTGCATAGCATGCGAAAAGCTTTTTGCCTTGATTGGCATAATCATAAATTCCTGGAAGGCTATAGGCGCATCTGAATGCGAGCCACCATTAATTATATTCATCATAGGTACCGGTAAAGTATTAGCACTAACACCACCTACATATCTGTACAATGACATTCCCAGCTCATTGGCAGCCGCTTTAGCAACTGCTAAAGACACTCCTAAGATTGCATTGGCTCCCAATTTAGATTTATTTGGTGTACCATCCAGTTCTATCATGGTCTGGTCTATTAGGTTTTGATCAAAAACCAACATCCCAACTATTTTTTTGGCTATAATATTATTTACATTTTCTACGGCTTTAGTAACACCTTTACCCATAAAGGCCTTCCCTCCATCACGCAATTCAACGGCTTCATGTTCACCAGTAGAAGCACCGGAAGGAACTGCCGCGCGTCCTAAAACGCCATTTTCGGTTATAACATCTACTTCTACAGTCGGATTTCCTCTTGAATCCAGAATCTGTCTTGCATGCACATCAATTATGGTACTCATATTGTTAAATTTTAAGGTTGAAATATTTGACAAAGATACAAAAGGAGGATGGACACAACGTTATATTGAGCCTCATAAAGATAGGAATATAACAATTCCTTAAACCAATGTATCTTTATTAACAGTGGAAGCGATCATTTCAAAAAATTGATCAAAAAGATAATCTGCATCATGAGGTCCCGGACTGGCTTCAGGGTGATATTGAACTGAAAAAACATTTTTATTTTGTAGCCTTATACCGGCCACGGTTTTGTCGTTTAGATGGACATGAGTAATTTCAATATCCGGATTAGACTCCGTTTCTTCCCTGTTTATGGCAAACCCATGATTTTGAGAGGTAATTTCACCTTTACCTGTCAAAAGGTTCAATACCGGATGGTTTATCCCTCTATGACCATTATGCATTTTGTACGTAGATATGCCATTAGCCAACGCAATAACCTGGTGACCCAGGCAAATTCCAAATAAAGGTTTATCATTAGCTATAATCTTACGAGCTACCTCGACAGCCTCATGCAAAGGTTCCGGGTCTCCGGGCCCGTTGGAAATGAAAAAACCATCAGGTTGCCATTCGCTCATTTCCTCATAGGTAGCATTGTAAGGAAAGACTTTTATATAAGCATCTCTTTTAGCCAGATTACGTAAAATGTTATTTTTTATTCCAATATCCAAGGCTGCTATTTTGTATTGAGCATTCTCATTTCCAAAAAAATAAGGTTCTGAGGTTGATACTTTCGAAGCAAGTTCTAATCCTTCCATATTAGGCACTTTTTTTAAGGATTCCCTTAAGCTGTTTATGTCTTCTACTTCCGTAGAGATTACGGCATTCATGGCACCCTGATCCCGAATATGGCCTACCAGGGCTCTGGTATCTACATCGGAAATAGCGAAAAGATTGCTTGCGTCCAAAAATTCCTTTAGACTATGATCTGCAATGGGTCTTGAGTACTCATAGCTGAAATTCTTACATATCAATCCCGCTATTTTTACAGAACCGGATTCCACCTCATCCATATTGGTCCCATAATTACCTATGTGAGCATTTGTAGTAACCATGAGTTGACCGAAATAAGAAGGATCTGTAAATATTTCCTGATAACCAGTCATCCCGGTATTAAAACAAACTTCTCCATATGCAGTTCCTTCTTTGTTTCCTACTGCCTTACCAAAGAAAATGGTCCCGTCTTCCAATAATAATAGTGCTTTCTTTTTGGATTGATACTTCATATTGCTAAATAAGATTACGTTTGACAAATAAACATAAAAAAAGGATAGACTTTTAGGTCTATCCTTTATTAAATATTAAAGATTTTATAAACAATTTATGCTTCAGGATCATTTTTCTTTTCTTCGGAATCTTCTGGTTCTGATGCTTCAGGTTCTGACGCTTCTTCTTTAGTTGCTTCAGGTTCTGACACTTCTTCTTTAGTTGCCTCTGGTTTTTTAACCTCCTCAGTTTCTTGAGTCGCTTCCTCGGTTTCTACTGCCTCTGTCTCCTTTACTTCTTCCGTTACTGCTTCCGCAGTCTCTTCAACTACAGCGGTCTCAGTAGCTTTTTCTACTACTGCCTCATCAGCCTTTTTACCTCTTCTACTTCTTCTTGTAGTTTTCTTTTTAGCAGCTTTACCGGCATTGTAAACCTCATTATAGTCTACAAGTTCTATCATTGCCATATCGGCGTTATCGCCAAGCCTGTTTCCCAATTTAATAATTCGGGTATAACCTCCGGGCCGTTCACCAATCTTGCCGGAAACACTTCCAAATAATTCTGTAACCGCATACTTATCCCTTAGGTTCTTAAATGCGATACGTCTGTTATGTGTTCCTTTTTCCGTAGTCTGATTATTCTCAGCTTTCGATTTAGTTATTAATGGCTCTATAAACTGCTTTAAGGCTTTAGCCTTTGCCACAGTTGTATTAATTCTTTTATGTTCAATCAACGAACAAGCCATGTTAGCCAACATAGCTTTTCTATGAGCTGACTTTCTTCCTAAATGATTGACTTTTTTACCGTGTCTCATCGTTACTTATATAAATGCTTAATAAAAACAGGAAAAGTCCTGTCTTTATTGATAAATTAATCCTTATCTAATTTGTACTTTGAAAGATCCATCCCAAAATTAAGGCCTTTGTTTATAACCAGCTCTTCTAATTCTGTCAATGATTTTTTACCAAAGTTCCTGAATTTCATTAAATCGTTTTTATTGAACGAAACTAAATCGCCTAATGTATCTACTTCTGCAGCCTTTAAACAATTTAAAGCTCTAACAGAAAGATCCATATCAACAAGTTTAGTCTTTAAAAGCTGACGCATATGCAGAGATTCTTCATCGTAGGTCTCTGTTTGCGCTATTTCATCAGCTTCAAGAGTAATACGTTCATCTGAAAACAACATGAAATGGTGTATCAGTACTTTTGCCGCTTCTGTCAATGCATCTTTTGGATGAATAGAACCATCGGTAACGATCTCAAATACCAATTTCTCATAATCCGTTTTTTGCTCAACACGGAAGTTTTCAATGCTGTATTTCACATTTTTTACCGGGGTAAAAATAGAATCGATAGCTATACTTCCCAAAGGTGCATTAGACTTTTTATTTTCTTCTGCCGGTACATAACCACGACCTTTTTCAATGATTACCTCCATATTTATGCTCACCTTCGGCTCCATGTTGCAAATAACCAGGTCCGGGTTTAGCACCTGATAACCAGAGATGAATTTTTGAAAATCTCCTGCAGTAAGCTGATCCTTACCACTTACAGATATGGAAACGGTTTCCTCATTAACATCTTCAATTTGTCTTTTAAATCGAACTTGTTTAAGGTTTAGGATGATTTCGGTAACATCTTCCACAACACCTTCAATAACCGAAAATTCATGCTCTACTTTATCAATTCTTACGGATGTAATTGCAAAACCTTCCAAAGAAGAAAGCAATACTCTTCGCAAGGCGTTCCCAACAGTCAAACCATAACCAGGTTCCAAAGGGCGAAATTCAAATTTGCCTTCGAAATCTGAGGAATCTATCATTATAACTTTATCGGGCTTCTGAAAATTTAATAATGCCATAGTCGGATTTGTGTTGTTTTTATTTAGAGTATAACTCCACGATTAATTGTTCTTTAATATTCTCCGGAATCTGAATTCTTTCTGGAATGGAAACAAAATTCCCTTCCATTTTGTCATTGTTCCATGTCATCCATTCATACACACTGCTATTTGCACTAAGTGCATCTTGTATTGCCTGAAGAGATTTTGATTTTTCCCGTACCCCTACAACATCACCTACTTTTAAGGAATAAGAAGGAATATTTACCAATTCACCATTAACAGTAATGTGTCTATGGGAAACCAGCTGTCTTGCACCTCTTCTGGAATTTGCAATTCCCATCCTGTAAACTACATTATCAAGACGTGCTTCACAGAATTGGAGCAATACTTCACCAGTTACACCTTTACTCCTGTTAGCTTTGGCAAAGAGGTTTCTGAATTGTTTCTCCAATATGCCATAGGTATATTTTGCTTTCTGCTTTTCCATCAACTGGATAGCATACTCAGATTTTTTACCACGACGTCTGTTATTACCATGTTGTCCCGGGGGGTAGTTTTTTTTCTCGAAAGCTTTGTCGTCTCCGAAAATTGCTTCGCCGAATTTACGTGCGATCTTTGATTTAGGTCCTGTATATCTTGCCATCTTCTTTAAATTTGGAAATGTGATTATGAATTAAG
>CBDTVT010000048.1:0-18128 GCA_965364275.1 uncultured Eudoraea sp.
ATACCCTGAGCCAAAGTAATGCTGGCCGGTATGCCATAGGCTTTCATTTCAAATTGGGCTATTTCCGAAAAGGTATCCAAATACTCTTCAATAGAGGAAGTTGAAAAGTGTGTAAACTTTTTGGCATCCTCCGGAAAAGGAAACTTTGTATAATCTTTATTGGTTTTGTTAGACTTTACAACCTCAGATGATGCTTTCTTAGAATAGGTAGTCCTTTTTTTAGTTCCACAACTTAGAAGTAAAAAAACCAAAACAACTGCCAGCGTAGCGTGTTTCATATATCGATTATGGGTAAATTTTTGCTTTTCAAATATAAATTCATTCCTGCTATTCCTTGCAATCCTCCGGTATGAATAGCTAATATTTTAGTCCTGGGTTTAAAATAATCTTTGGCAATCATGTCTAATATACCGTATATCATTTTCCCCGTATATACCGGATCAAGGGGTATTCCAGCGTTTTGATTCATTTCATTTATAAATGATACTAATGATTCATTAACCCTGGCATAGCCCCCAAAATGGTAATCTGTACATAATTCCCAGTTCCCATTTTCAACAAATTTACAAATATCTTTCTTTAAAAAGTCGCCTTTAAGAGCAGGAAAACCTAATACATGTTGGTTGGGAGTAGTACTTTTTATAATTCCTGCCATAGTACCTCCGGTGCCAACTGAACAACAGATTACATCAAATTCCGAGTCTTTTGGGGCTAGAATCTCCTCACAACCCATAACAGCTAATTTGTTTGTCCCTCCTTCCGGAACCATATAGAAATTCCCGAATTCCGCCTTTAAATTATCTAAAAATGTTAAAGTCTCTTTCTTCCTGTAATCTGTCCTGGAGACAAATTTAAACTTCATGCCTTGTTTATGTGCAGCAGACAAGGTTGGATTACTTGTCCATGAACCAGCTAATTCCTCCCCTCTAATTACCCCTAAAGTCTGCATCCCGTTCATCTTACCGGCGTAGGCGGTTGCTGCAATATGATTTGAGTAAGCTCCTCCGAAAGTTAGTATGGTATCAAACTTCAATTCCTTTGCCTTAAGCAGATTGTATTTAAGTTTACGATATTTATTACCTGAAATTTGAGGATGAATCCAATCCTCACGCTTAATATGAAGTTCTACTTTCTTTTTTTCTAAGAGTGGAAGGGATATTTTTTGATTGGTGACCAACACAATTTCAGGGCTTAGTGGCTCCAAAGATATTTAATAGAGCTAAAGCGTTTTCTTGTTATAAGGTATTCCATATTTATTTCATTTTGATAGGCTTCGCGTTCAAAACTAATATTTTGATATGCTTTATAGCTGTCAAAATAAAGCAAAGATCTAAGCAACCATTCTGAGATATATAAAAAATAAAAAGGAATTATAAGAAGTTCCTGTTGTTGTTGTAAATGAATCCTTTCGTGATTAATTAAAACAGCATCTTGTTTTAAATTAACATTCTTGAGAATAATAAACGGCCATAGAGACAGGCCTACATAATTCTTGTAAAAAAATTGTCTAATTATCACAATCATAAGCAATTGTATAAACAGCTATAAACAAAGATAATTGTTAAATTTTATTTTAACCCATAAATCAGGAGAGCTTACCAACATATTCGTTAAATTGATATCAATAGAATCTGTGGTATTTTATGGGGTTTTGAATTTTTGTGTAATATTTTATAAACAATAATCTCGTAATTTTACACATATGAAAAAGATATTACCGGCAGAAGAAGGTGATTTTTACTTATCTGAAGAAGGCTATCGCGTTTTTACAAAAGAATATCATCTTAAACGAGGGTACTGTTGTGAGAGCGGCTGCAGGCATTGTCCTTATGGGTATAATGCAAAGACAAATATGCAGTAATTTAATTGCGCATTTGGCATGATAATTGTGCCAATATTTGTATTCTTAATGGTTGACGAACCCAAAAAAAATAATATGAAAAAGATAAAAATACTTGCAATACCGGTGCTTTTCATTCTCTTCTTAAGTTCTTGTGCCTCGGTAAATGTTTTATCAGATTACGATAGGCAAACCGATTTTAAGGAATATAAAAGCTATGCGTTTTACAAAACGGGAATAGACAGGGCTCAGATTTCTGATCTGGACAAGAAACGAATCCTAAGGGCAATTGAAACGGAAATGGATTCACTTGGCTTTGTTAAGTCGGATAAGCCTGATATTCTTGTGAGTATTTTTACCAATGAGAGAGTAGAGGTAGATGTGTATAACGGCTATGGTTATGGATATGGTTACGGCTGGGGCTGGGGTTGGCCAGGTTATTACGGTTACTACAACCCATATTGGGGACCCGGTTATTATGGCAATAATGTAAGTACAAGAACCGAAGGTTCATTATATATTGATTTAATAGATACCGAAAAAAAAGAATTAGTTTGGCAGGGTAGAGGTGTTGGCACCCTGAATACTACGAAAAATATAGAAAAGAAAGAGAAACGTATTCGTCAATTCGTATCACAAATATTGCAACAGTATCCACCGGAGGCTATTGCAGCGAATTAATTTTATAACCGCCCGCTTCGGGCGGTTTTTTGTATCTTTATAAGGCATTAATGAACTGTTATGTCTTTTGAAAGTAACCCTATTTTAGATAAACTACCCACTCATCTTAAACAATATATTAAACCTCAGGACTATGAGGATTATTCGGCCATTGACCAGGCTGTCTGGCGATATGTAATGCGAAAAAATGTGGACTATCTAAGTACTGTAGCCCATAAATCATATGTAGAAGGACTGAATAAAACTGGAATTTCTATAGATCACATTCCTAACATGTACGGGATGAATCGCATTTTAAAAGAAATTGGATGGGCTGCTGTTGCTGTAGATGGGTTTATCCCTCCTGCAGCCTTCATGGAATTCCAGGCCTATAATGTGCTTGTTATTGCTTCAGACATAAGACAACTTGAGCATATTGAATACACCCCTGCACCCGATATTATCCATGAAGGAGCTGGTCATGCACCAATCATAGCAAATCCTGAATATGCTGAATATTTGAGAAGGTTCGGTGAAATAGGCTCTAAGGCTATTTCCAGTGCAAAGGATTATGAACTTTATGAGGCCGTCAGGTATCTCTCCATAATTAAAGAAGCTGCAGGGACTCCCCAGGTTGATATTGAGAAAGCGGAGAAACACATCGAAAAATTACAGAAAAATATGGGTGAGCCCAGTGAAATGGCCCTCATTAGAAATTTACATTGGTGGACCGTAGAGTATGGGCTAATTGGAACTGTTGAAGAACCAAAAATTTATGGCGCGGGACTTTTATCCTCCATTGGTGAGAGTGCCTGGTGCATGACAGAGAAAGTGAAAAAAATACCATACAGCATAGAGACAGTGCACACTTCTTTTGATATTACCAAACCTCAACCTCAACTCTTTGTTACTCCGGATTTTGCCTATCTGAGTCAGGTTCTTGAAGAATTTGCCAATACTATGTCATTGAGAAAAGGGGGGCTTTCAGGAGTAACAAAATTAATCAATGCTAAAGAACTGGGGACCGTAGAACTGAGTACAGGCATACAGATATCCGGAATATTCAGTAATGTAATCTCCCATGACGGTAAACCAGTGTATCTTCAGACCCATGATGAGACCGCATTGTCTTCCAGGGAAAAGGAGCTGGTTGGACATAGCAGGCACGATCATCCTAAAGGTTTTGGCTCACCTGTCGGGAAGCTAAAAGGCATTAATCTGGCCATAGAAGATATGAGCCCACGAGATCTGAAAGCATATAACATCTATGAAGGTGAAACCATCTCACTTGAATTTGAAGGGGATATTAAGGTCAATGGTGACATTATTACGGGTACCCGAAATCTAATGGGTAAAATTATTCTTATAACGTTTCAGAACTGTACAGTAACTCATGGCAAAGAAGTACTATTTAAACCGGATTCCGGTTTATATCATATGGCTGTGGGAGAACATGTAGTTTCAGCTTTCAATGGCCCTGCTGACCTCAATAGTTTCGATTTAGTTACCCACGAAGTTTCCTCAGAAACAATAAAATCGATAAAATCCGAAGCTCGTAAAAAACTGGAGCAGTATTATAAACAGATACGAGACTATCGAGAGGGTAGTAATACGACAATATCAAGAAACAAGGTGTTTAAAGAAATATGTGAGAAGTATCCTAATGACTGGCTTTTATCCATTGAACTCTATGAATTGGCCAAAAACAATAACGATCTTGAATTTGCACAACAAATCCATTCCCATCTGGAGACCGTTAAACTTAATAATCCAAAATCGGGTCATTTAATAGATGACGGATTATCATTAGTTGATGGTCAACTGGTTAATTAATAATTCATGATGAGATATTATTTCTTTTTTACTTGTATAATCCTTGTTCTGCAAACTATGAATGCTCAATTTGTTGCTAATTATGACGAATCTAAAGTCCCGGAGTTCGACCTGCCCGATCCCTTAACCACTTTTTCTAATAAACAAATTCTGACAAGTTCCTCCTGGAACGAATTGAGAAGACCAGAATTGATCAGCTTTTTTGAATTCCAGGTTTTTGGGAAAGTTCCCGGGACTTTAGATGCTATTGCTTTTGAAGTTATAGAAGATAGTAACTACGCGCTCGGTGGACTTGCCAAACGAAGACAAGTAAAGGTGACCATTACAAAAAATAGCAAAACACTAAGCTTTCTGATACTTTTATACCTGCCAAAAAAGATTGACCGGGCCCCACTTTTTTTAGGTTATAATTTTCATGGAAATCATACAGTTATTAACGATCCTGATATTATCATCTCAAAAGCCTGGTCTCTGAATAATGAATCAATAGGCATTACCAACCATACCTTAACTGAAGAAAGTAGGGGAATGCGATCCAGCAGATGGGCGATAACCAGGATGATTGAAGCCGGTTATGGTCTGGCAACTATTTACTATGGAGAAATAGATCCTGACAAAAATGATTTTACAGATGGTCTTCATTCATTGTTCTATGCAGAAGGTCAGAAAAGGCCAGCCAAAGATGAATGGGGCGGTATTGGGGCCTGGGCCTGGGCTTTGAGCAGAGCCATGGACTACCTGGAAAATGATATGGAAGTTGATAAATCGAGGGTTATCGTTTTTGGCCATTCAAGATTGGGCAAAGCTGCATTATGGGCCGGTGCAATGGATGAAAGGTTTGCAGGAGTAATTTCCAATGATTCAGGTTGTGGTGGAGCTGCCTTATCTAAACGTAAATTCGGGGAAACTGTGGCTCAAATAAATGAAAATTTTCCATATTGGTTCTCCGGGAACTTTAAAAAATACGACAATGCAGAAGAGGAACTACCCGTAGATCAGCATGAGTTACTGGCTTTAATTGCTCCAAGGCCTTTATATGTTGCTAGTGCACAAGAAGATGAATGGGCAGACCCTAAAGGAGAATTTCTTTCCACATACTACGCTACTTCTGTTTATTCATTATTTGGAAAGGAAGGTATCCTATCAAATGAAATGCCTGGTGTGAATTCTCCAATCCAAAATACGGTGGCCTATCATATTCGAACCGGTAAACACGATGTTACTGAATACGACTGGGAACAGTATATCAAATGGGCGGTTGAACAATTTGATTAAGGAATAAACTTTTGGTTTAAATAGAATCAGTTGAAAGGGAAAATTTCGAAAATATCTTCTTTAACAATTTCATTATTATAGGAAAGCGTCCATCCCAATGAATTGGTCAGTATGTAAAACTTAGAAAGTTCGCTTATTAATCTGTTTTCTGCATTCTTTTGCAGAGAAGAAGCTTTCACTTTCTTTAGTAGGGAAGCCTTTACATTATTCTTGATCTTGTTATAATCTTCGGCACTAAACTGGTTAAAATAATCTGAGGTCACATCATAATACTCGAAATCCGGATTAATTTTAATCTCCGGATCAGGAATATTCATAATCCTAAGAATTTTGGCAACTTCATCTACTTCAAAATTAATCTCATTTAGATCATAAGCAACAACAACTTCAGCATTCACCACTACTAAAGCTTTCTTATCTGCAGTAAAATAAGGACCAAATAACTGTTGGGAATCTTTATAACTGTATACCTCGGAAAAGTGACCTTCGGTGACTATTATCTTAGAAACATTTTTAATCTGCTCTTGAATAAGTAAACTATTCTCCTTTAAAATAGATTTTTCCTCTTTGCCTTTGTTCCAGGATTGAAAAATCAAAATCATGGCCATTGCAATTACTATTCCTACTAAAATTCGCTTCATATATCGAAATTCATAAATGGGTGCTCCTTTTTTAGACGCGAAATTTTCTCTTCTAGCGACTTCAAAAATAATTGATGCTGCTCTGCCTCTTTATTAAAAGGCCTATGGGCTAATCCTTTCTGAATTTCCTGAACCTCCTTCATTACTAAGTCTGCCTTCTCAGAAATCCAGACGCCTTTGAATTTTTCCCAGATATAGTCAATTGCCAGATTATTAGGATGCACCATATCTTCGGCATAAAATCTATAATCCCTTAGCTCGTCCAGCATAATTTCATAGGCTGGAAAATAGTACAGGTTTTTATTTGATGTGGCTGATTCCATAATCTTGCCAACGGCTGAAATCAAATTTGCTTTACTTCGTTGATTCTCTACAAATCCATCCTTTAAATGCCTAACCGGGGAAATTGTAAAAATTACCGAAGCACTTTCATTTACCTTTCTGATCTTTTTAATTATCCGCTTTATACTTTCTTCAATTTCACTTTCTGTAAGTAACTCCTTTGTAAATTGTTTTTGTGGCAGTTTATGGCAATTGGCAACCCTTTTTTGAGCTTTAACATCTTTGTAAACCCAAGCAGTACCCAGAGTAATTATTAAATGACTGGCCTTACCGAGCTGATTTCGTGTATTAAGAAGAGCGCTATTTAAATTGCTAAGCAGGTTCTCTTTGGATGGATCACTCAGGTCTGAATGCGAATCAAAACAATGCCAGCGTTCATTGTAATAAAAAACATCAGCGTCCAAATAACCCTTTTCTTCTAATGCACGGACTATTAAGTTTTCTATTGCTATAGGGTGGAACAATATGCCAAAAGGGTTTTGAAGGGTTTGAAATTGATAATACTTGAGTTTCCCTCCAATATTTTCTACAAAACAAGAACCCAGAAGAAATGATGCATTTTGATAGTCTATCCGCTTTTTCTCAAAATGTAAAGGAACTATTGTTTGAAGCTTCATATTGTCTGTTAAGTAAGGTTAAATGCAATCAGCAATATTCTTCAACATTAAAGTATAAGCTTCTTCCAATTGTACATCTAACTGATTCACAGTTCCAAGTATTCGTTTCAGACGCTCTAGTTCACCATTTTGTAAAGCTTCGGCTGCCTTATTTATTTCATTTTGAACCAGGAGCTGAATATTGTGCATATTTTCCAAGCTATAGAGACATTCATAACCAAACTCATTGGTTATTCCCATATTTCTGGAAGTTTCCCATGCAATTTGCGATAATGACAGAAGCTCCAATTTAATTCTGTTACTTCCAAGATACCTATATAAAGAGTCATTGATTTGTACAGAATCTTTTATTATAAAAAACTCCGGAAAGTTCTCCTGAAAGTCTTTCATTTTAGAAATACTGGACACCGCCTGTCCATAAGATTCAGGTACCATTTCTTCATAGGCTTCAATTGCTTTTGGAATTTTAAGGTTTACTTCCCTTGCCTTGTGTAATTCCTTTAAATTATTTTGTATCTCTTCTTCAATTTTGTCGATAGCAATTCTTTTATTCTCATTAACGGTGTTTGAGGCATTCCAGTTGTTAAACCAAATCGCCAGGCTAATACCAAAGAATATCAATAAGATTTCACCTACAATATATTTCCAATTAACCGTAGAAGGTTTAAAAAGTCGCATATGTTTTATTTTAGGTACTCCTTTGCTTTTTCCAGGGCCAGGGGAATCCCTTCTGGATTTTTACCTCCTGCTGTAGCAAAGAATGGCTGGCCGCCACCGCCGCCATCAATATATTTCCCTAATTCTCTTACAATTAAGCCAGCATTCAAATTCTTTGATCCAACAAGTTCTTTAGATATATAGCATGATAAGGTTACTTTTCCTTCTTGCTCCGCGGCCAATAAAAGAAATAAATTCTGTCTATTCTGCCCCAATTCAAAGGCAAGGTCTTTGAGTCCTGCAGCATTGAGATCTACCTGTTTGGCTAAAAATTGCACTCCATTTACCTCCTCAATAGACTTTGCCAAACTTTGCTTTAAGTCACTTGCTTTCTCTTTAATCAAAGAAGCTACTTCCTTCTTGAGTTTCGTATTTTCATCTTGTAATGTTATCAGAGCCTTTAAAGGATCATTGCCCCCCTTTAAATGAACACGAATTTCTTGCAAGATTTTATCGTTTTTTTCATAAGACTTTCTAACCGCGTCTCCGGTAATGGCTTCTATACGTCTTATCCCGGCCGCAATAGCACCTTCCGAAACTATTTTAAAATGCCATATATCGCTAGTATTTTTAACGTGGGTTCCTCCACATAGTTCCATGGAATTGCCAAAGCGGACACTGCGTACAGTATCTCCATATTTTTCGCCAAAAAGCGCCATGGCCCCTTCAGATAAGGCTTCCTTTAACGGGACATTGCGTTTTTCTTCCAATGGAATTTGGGCAGAAATCCTAGCATTAACAAAGTCTTCTACCTCAGCAAGCTCCTCTTCCGTCATTTTGGTAAAATGAGAAAAATCAAATCTTAGATAATTGGCAAGTACTGCTGATCCTTTTTGTTCTACATGGCTTCCTAATACCTGTCTTAATCCTTGATGAAGCAAGTGCGTAGCAGAATGATTTTTGGATATTCTATCTCGATAAAGACTATCTACTTCGGCTCTTAAGGTTTCCGTTGTATGTACAGGTAAAGTTTTTGAAAAATGTATGATTTCATTATTCTCTTTTTTTGTATCAAGGATATAAACTACATCTCCATTGGGAACTTCCAAATAACCTTTATCTCCTGCCTGGCCGCCACCTTCCGGATAAAAAGGGGTTAAATTGAAGACCAATTGAAACAGGCTTCCATCCTTTTTAGAAACTAACTTTCTGTACTTTACCAGTTTAACCTGAGCTTCTAAGGAATCATAGCCGACAAACTCCTGTTGGGCATCTTCCATAAGAACTGTCCAATCGTCTTTTGAAACTTCAGATGCAGCTTTGGAGCGATCCTTTTGTTCTTTCATCGCCAATTCAAAACCGCTTTCGTCCAATTTCAATCCTTTTTCACTTAAAATTAACGCGGTTAGGTCAATTGGAAATCCATAAGTATCGTATAATTCAAATGCCTTTTTGCCATTTACAGTATCCCCTTTAGTATTGGAAATAACGCTATCCAACAATAGTAAACCTTGTTCCAGAGTTCTTAGAAAGGAGTGTTCTTCCTCCCGAATTACATTTTCTATAAGGTTACGTTGTTCCTTCAATTCAGGAAAAGCCTCACCCATGCCGGAAACAAGTGCATTTACTAAGCGAAACATAAAGGGGTTCTTGGTATCCAAAAACGTAAAGCCATACCTGATAGCCCTTCTCAAAATTCTCCGAATAACATAACCTGCTCCTGTATTACTTGGTAATTGACCATCTGCAATAGAAAAGGCTACCGCGCGAATATGATCTGCTATAACCCTTATGGCAATGTCTGCCTCTTCTTCCTTTCCATAATTGGTGTTGGTGATTGTTTCAATTTCTCGAATTATGGGAGCAAAAACATCAGTATCATAATTAGATTGAACTCCTTGTAATACCATGCAAAGACGTTCAAAACCCATTCCAGTATCCACGTGTTTTTCAGGAAGAGGTTCCAGCGTACCATTTGCTCTTCTATTGTATTGGATAAAAACCAGGTTCCAAATCTCCACTACCTCAGGGTGATCCTTATTTACCAATGAGGCACCGTCAATCTTTTCCTTTTCTTCTTTAGAACGTATGTCTACATGTATTTCCGAAGAAGGACCGCATGGCCCCTGCTCTCCCATTTCCCAAAAATTATCCTTTTTGTCTCCCTTAATAATTCTGTCTTCAGGCACAATGCTTTTCCACAAATTGAAAGCTTCCATATCCATTTCCAGTTTGTCAGAATCCGAACTACCTTCAAATACAGATACATAAAGACTATTCTTATCAATTTTACAAACCTTGGTAAGGAATTCCCATGCCCAGCTTATGGCTTCTTCTTTGAAATAATCTCCAAAGCTCCAATTTCCTAACATTTCAAACATGGTATGATGGTAAGTGTCTTTACCCACTTCTTCAAGATCATTGTGTTTACCACTCACACGAAGGCACTTTTGTGTATCTGCTATCCTTGGGTTTTTTATGGCTGAATTGCCTAAAAAGAACTCCTTGAACTGATTCATTCCGGCATTGGTAAACATCAAAGTAGGGTCATCCTTGATGACCATAGGTGCAGAAGGGACAATTTTGTGGCTTTTTTCCTTAAAAAAATCTAAAAAATTTGCTCTTATTTCCTTGGAAGTCATCTAAAATGGCAAGGTTTTATTAAATTTAATGGTTTGTACAAAACAATTTTTATATTTGTTTGTTTTGATAAGACGAAAGCACAAAAATAGGATAAAATCCATTCATGTCTAAGGTAAAATATTATTACGATCCGGACACCCTTTCATATCGAAAGATAGAGCCAAGAAAATCCAGGCGCTACAGGAATATTTCCCTCTTTACCCTTGGTTCCATCATTTCCGGTTTGATTGGTTTAATCCTATTGCTAAATACTAATCTTTTAAATACTCCCAGAGAACTCTCTTTACAAAGGGAATCCAAGAATTATGAGTTGCGATTTGAGCTTCTTAATAAAAAGATGGAGCAAATGGAGTATGTTCTGGGTAATATCGAAGACAGGGATAATAACATTTACCGGCTTTATTTTGAGGCCAATCCTATTCCTGAAGAACAGCGCAAGGCTGGTTTTGGTGGGGTAAACAGGTACAAATCTCTGGAAGGATTCAATAATTCTGAGATGATTATTTCCACTACAGAGCGAATGGATATCATACAAAAACAGATGGTAATTCAATCTAAGTCTCTGGATGAAATAACCAAACTGGCTGAGGAAAAAGAAAAACTTTTGGCGGCCATCCCGGCTATACAACCAGTAAATAACGAAGAACTTACACGTATGGCTTCCGGATTTGGATGGCGGTCAGACCCTTTTACTAAGGCAAGAAAAATGCATCGGGGCATGGATTTTACGGCTCCCAAAGGCACACCCATCTATGCGTCGGGAGATGGAGTCGTGAAACGCGTAGATAATAATGCCTCTGGTTACGGCAAGCATATTCGCATAGATCATGGATATGGGTATATGACCCTATACGGTCATCTAAGTAAATACAATGTAAAAAGGCGTCAAAAAGTAAAGCGGGGAGACCTTATAGGTTTTGTTGGAAGCACGGGTAGATCTGAAGCACCTCATGTACATTATGAGGTATGGAAAGAAGGAGAACGCATAAATCCTATAAATTTCTATTACGGAAGTTTATCTGCCGAAGAATTTGAAAACATGCTTAAATACGCAAATCAGGAAAATCAATCACTGGATTAATGCATATAGAATTACCGGAAAAACGTTATTATGGAATTGGCGAAGTTGCCAGGGCTTTTGATGTAAATACTTCCCTGATTCGTTTCTGGGAAAAGGAATTTGATGTTATCCAACCCAAAAAGAACGCAAAAGGCAATCGTAAATTCACTCCAAAAGACATTCAAAATCTCCAACTAATATATCATTTGGTTAAGGAGCGTGGATTTACTCTCGAAGGTGCTAAAACCCATTTACGCGAAGAAAGACAAAAGACATTATCAAATTTTGAGATCATACAAAAGCTTGAGCGCATCAAGGCGGAACTGATCAAAATAAAAAGTCAACTTTAACCTATACTATAACTTAATAAAACGATTATGAAAAAATGGTTAATTCCCGTAATTGTCCTTCTGGTCTTAGCATTTGCTATTTATCAATGGGCCGTTGGATTTAATAATACGTCAGTAGAATATGAAGCTAATGCCAAAACTGCCTGGTCTAATGTTGAAAGTTCGTATCAAAGAAGAAATGATCTGATTGGCAATTTGGTGAAAACGGTACAGGGTGCCGCAGATTTCGAAAGAGGTACTTTAACCGATGTTATTGAAGCCCGCGCAAAGGCTACTTCAACAACTATAGATGTAGATAATCTAACCCCAGACAAAATGGCTGCCTTCCAGGAAGCACAAACGGGATTGTCCTCGGCCTTATCACGTTTGCTTGTTACTGTAGAAAGATATCCGGATTTAAAGGCCAATCAAAATTTCCTTGAATTACAATCTCAATTGGAAGGAACTGAAAATCGGATTAATGTAGCAAGGGATAGATATAATGAACAAGTTAATATCTATGACATCTACATTAAAAAATTTCCCAATAAAATTTTAGCAGATTGGTTTGGATTTGATGAAATGGCACGTTACCAGGCAAATCCCGGCTCTGAAAATGCCCCCGATGTGAATTTTGAATTCAAGTAATTCAGCGCCTATGTCCAAAGTAGAAGGTTTCTTAACTGCTGATGAAGAACAGGAGATTGTAGATGCAATTCTGGATTCGGAAAAAAATACTTCCGGAGAGATCAGGGTACATTTAGAGCCGTCTTCCCCTTTAGACCACTATGTTAGGGCCCAGGAAGTATTTCATTTACTAAAAATGGATAATACGCGAGAAGGTAATGGGGTACTGATTTATGTAGCTGTGGAGGATAAAAAATTTGTAATCTGCGGAGACAAAGGCATTGATGACGTGGTTCCGGATGACTTTTGGAATTCCACTAAAGACGTTATTCAGAATAGTTTCAAAGAAGGGAAATTCAAAGAAGGGATTATTGACGGAATTCTAATGGCCGGAGAAGAATTGAAGGCGCACTTTCCATGGAAACCCAATGACACAAATGAATTGAGCAATGAGGTATCTAAAGGTTAGTCTTATCTTGTTCCTGATGTGGGGAACCTCTGCTCTTGCTCAATTTACGATCCCTGAAAAACCAAAACTTCAAACCAGCGTTTACGATTTTATAGGATTATTATCTCCTGGAGATAAAAATGCTTTAGAACAGAAGCTTATCCGTTATTCTGACAGCACTTCCACGCAGATAGTGGTTGCCATAATAAAATCAACCGAAGGTGAAAATATCACTTACCTGGGTGCTCAATGGGGAGAAGCATGGGGAATAGGACAGGCTAATGAAGACAACGGCGTTCTGATCCTTCTGGCAAGAGAAGACCGAAGGGTTGCCATTAACACTGGCTATGGCGTAGAGGCGACACTTACAGATGCATTGTCAAAAAGGATAATTGAAAACATCATTATTCCTGAATTTAAAGAAGGTGACTACTACGCCGGATTAGATAAAGGATCTGATGCCATCTTTAGTGTGTTAACCGGTGAATTCAAAGAAGAACGCCCTCCCGAGGAGGATGGGGACTTCCCTTTTGGAGCATTTCTACCCATTATTATTTTTATCGTTATCATCATTATTCTTAGCAGTCGTAACCGCAAAAGTGGCGGAGGCAAGGGCGGGGGTCGAAAAAAAGGCATGAACCTTTGGGATATTATCATCCTAAGTAATATGGGCAGGGGCGGATATAACTCGGGTTCTTCCGGTGGTGGCTTCGGAAGCGGAGGTTTTGGAGGCGGAGGTTTCGGTGGTGGAGGCTTTGGCGGAGGCGGTGCCTCCGGTGGATGGTAAGCAAAAAGACGGTTATGTAAGAATTCTTACTAACTCTATTTTTTTCGCATGTATATGGTGACGGGCACTCCTGTATAATCAAAATTCTCTCGTAATTTATTCTCCAAAAATCTCTTATAAGGCTCCCGTACATATTGCGGTAGGTTACAGAAAAAAGCAAATTGCGGATAAGCGGTAGGCAGTTGGGTAATATATTTAATCTTTACATATTTCCCCTTGTAGGCCGGTGGTGGTGTATGCTCTATTATGGGCAGCAGCACATCATTAAGTTTTCTGGTTGGAATTCGTTTAGAGCGGTTTTGATAGACTTCTACGGCCGTTTCTATGGCCTTAAAAATACGCTGTTTAGTATGAACAGACATAAAAAGGATAGGAACATCCGTAAAGGGTTCAATGGCCAGTTTAATTTTTTGGGTATATTGCTTAACTGCATGAGTATCCTTCTCTACTAAATCCCATTTGTTAACCAGGATCACTATTCCTTTATTGTTGCGCTGTGCTAACCAGAAAATGTTTTCTACCTGTCCGTCAAATCCACGGGTAGCATCTAACAAAAGTAAACAAACATCACAGTGCTCAATTGCTCTCACAGAACGCATGACAGAATAAAATTCCAGATCCTCTTTTACCTTCGCTTTCCGGCGAATACCTGCAGTATCTACCAAATTAAACTCAAAGCCAAAGCGGTTGTATTTCGTATCTATACTATCACGTGTGGTACCTGCTATGTCTGTAACAATATATCTTTCTTCACCAATCAATGCATTGATAAAAGAAGATTTACCGGCATTGGGCCTTCCAACCACCGCAAACCTTGGTAGTTCATCTTCAACCTCTTCGCTTTCAGGCAATACCTCAACAAGGGCGTCCAATAATTCTCCTGTGCCGCTGCCGTTAATACTGGAAAGATTGTAATAATCTCCTAATCCGAGTGCATAAAACTCAACTGCATCCTCTGCTCTTTTGGCGTTGTCTACTTTATTAACGGCCAAAAAAACAGGTTTTTTGGCACGTCGCAATAAATCGGCTACATCCTCATCCATACCAGTAATACCGGTTTCTACATCTACCATAAAAATTATCGCATCTGCCTCATCAATAGCCAGTTTTACCTGTTTATCTATTTCCTGTTCAAAGATGTCATCACTCCCCATAACATAGCCTCCGGTATCTATTAATGAGAATTCCTTGCCGTTCCAGTCGCTCTTACCATAATGCCTGTCACGAGTTACCCCGCTTACAGCATCTACAATGGCTTCACGTCTTTGTATTAAACGATTAAAGAATGTAGATTTTCCAACATTCGGCCTCCCTACTATGGCTACAATAGCGCCCATACTTGCTAATTTGGCCGCAAAGTTAGTGTTAAAGAAACAGGATAAAAAATAAAAGATAGGGCATCAGACTATGATCTGTTATATTTAGATAACTCTTAGATGGATGTTTCAAAAGAAATAGGTATCTTTTATGAGCAAACAAAACCAGGCATGAAAGCATTACCCAATGACATTGTTCTAAGGCCAAGGTTCCAGTTGGAGCTTCCACAGCCAAAGGAAAGTGCACTGGAGTCTTTTGAAAAGAAAAAGAATGAACCTTTCCTGATAAATCGAATAGATGATCATGTCTTTATAAAAATCCAAAAAAAAGATGTTCATTTTTGGTCTCCCCAACTGCATTTGGAAATTAACGAAATAGACACAGAAAATTCTAAGGTATATGGCCTGTTCGGCCCCAACCCTACTCTTTGGACATTTTTTATGTTTTTACATTTTGGGGTGGGAACATTTTTTATAATATTAAGTATTTGGGCCTATTCCAGTGCTTCATTAGATAAATCATACGGACTGCAACTGGGCGCAATGGCTTTTATGGTTCTAATATGGTTCGTATTATACGCTTTTGGAAGAGCGGGCAGAAGAAAAGGTAAACCACAAATGAACCAATTGTTCCATTTTATGAGAGAGGTTTTAGACTTAAGCTGACTTATTTCTGATCATACCCAAACCTGCGAAGTTGATTGGGGTTGCTTCGCCAGTTTTTGTTAACTTTTACATAGAGTTCAATATACACCTGTTTGTCAAAGAATTTTTCCAGATCCTTCCTTGAAGCTACTCCTACCCTTTTTAGTGCAGCACCTTTATGCCCTATAATTATTCCCTTTTGAGAATCTCGCTCTACCATAATAACCGATCTAATCCGGATTATTTTTTCATCCTCTAAAAATTCTTCCGTTTCAATTTCAACAGAATATGGAATCTCCTTTTTATAGTGTTCCAGAATCTTTTCACGGATAATTTCGTTAACAAAAAAACGCTCCGGTTTATCTGTTAACTGGTCCTTTGGAAAATAAGGAGGTGCTTCCGGCAATAATTCCAAAATACGCTCAAACACTTCCTTAACATTGAAGTTTCTCAGGGCAGAAATAGGATGAATCTCTGCAGTAGGAAGTTGTTCCTGCCAATATTGTGTTTGTTCTTCCAATGTTTGTTGATCTGAAGCATCAATTTTATTAAGTAATAGCAGTACGGGAATCTTGCTTTCTTTAAGTCTTTCAAGAAAAGAGGTGTCCTTTAATCCTTTTTCGCCAATCTCCACCATGTAAATGAGGATATCCGCGTCTTCGAAGGCAGATTTTACAAATTTCATCATTGAATCCTGCAACTCGTAGGCAGGCTTAATAATCCCCGGTGTATCTGAAAGAATTAACTGAAAATCTTCGCCGTTCACAATACCCAGGATCCGATGTCTTGTGGTCTGTGCCTTTGCAGTAATTATTGAAAGCTTCTCCCCAATAAAGGCGTTCATAAGGGTTGATTTTCCCACATTGGGATTTCCAATGATATTCACATAACCTGCTTTGTGAGCCATTATACTTTGATTTTTGAAAAATAGGTTTTCATCGCAATATTTACTCTTGGCGATAAATAAAGCACTGCAATCATATTGGGAATTACCATGAGTGCAAAAGACAGGTCAATTAAATTTACAACAAGATCTACAGAAGCCACAGCTGCAAAAGTAATACTCCCAACATAAATATAATTATAAAGCTTACCCACTTTAACATTAGTCAAAAATGAAAGACATTTGGTACCGTAGTAGGAATAGGTAAACAAGGTTGAAAGTGCAAACGCAGAGACTATTATCATTAAAAGCACATCGCCATAACCAAAGAGCGATTTCTTAAACGCGATCAGGGTCATTACAATTCCATTACTTTCTGCATCTAAATAGGCACCACTCAGAATTATAACCACTGCCGTTAAGGTACACACTACAATGGTATCTATAAACGGGCCCAACATAGCAACCAAACCTTCCTGTATGGGTTCTTTTGTTTTGGACTGCCCATGGTACATAGGTGCATTACCAACACCAGACTCGTTGGAAAAAACGGCTCGTCTTATCCCAATAATTATGAGTCCCCATAAACCTCCCTGCACCGCCGTTTTAAAATTGAAAGCTTCTACAAGAATTAACTCTAAAGAGGGCCAAATCTGCCCGGCATTCATAGCCATGATAATAATAACAGCCAGCAAATATAAAAGGACCATAAAGGGAACAATTGCTGTAGCCACTTTTGCAATTTTTTTTAAGCCCCCGAAAATAACAAACGAGGTAATAATACTCAACACCACACCAATCCCCAATTTCCAATTGAAATCACCAAATACGGCAATGGTTTCGTTAGGGTTAATCACCCCCATTAATGTCTGGGTAAACTGGTTTGTAGTAAAGGCGGGAAGCACCCCAAAAAGACCTGCAATACAAAAGAAAACAGCCAATGGCCTGGCTTTTTTTCCCATTCCCATGGTAATGTAGTACATAGGACCCCCTTGTAAATTTCCTTCACTATCCTTATCACGGAACATAATAGCAAGACTGCAGGAATAAAATTTAATACAAATTCCTATCAGAGCCGTCATCCAAATCCAGAAAACAACCCCGGGTCCGCCAAGGTAAATGGCAATGGCCACACCTGAAATATTTCCCAATCCCACAGTAGCCGCAACAGCAGAAGACAAGGCCTGGAGATGACTAACCTCACCGGGGTCATCGGGATGATCATATTTACCGGAAGTTATTAAAATGGCATGCTTAAAATAACGATAAGGAAGTAATTTGGAGTACGCAACCAGATAAAGGCCTCCTCCAACTATTAAAAAAAGCATTACCCATTCAGTATAAGGAAGTACGGCTGCTAAAAATTCATTAAATATCTTCATAAACAAACTAAAGCTCCGAAGTTATGGAATTTAAGCTTTTTTGGGGCGTGGTTGGGATAAATAATTCCAGCAGTAAGTTTTGATTTAACTAAAAAAGCATCGTATATTTGCCGTCCACATCGCGGGGCAGAGCAGTAGGTAGC
>CBDTVT010000049.1:0-18025 GCA_965364275.1 uncultured Eudoraea sp.
GGATTGTTGTGTGCCTGATGAGGACCACGTGGAAACTGAGGAAGTATTATTAGCAAAAAAAGTCTGGATGCACGGCGAGTAGCATTTCGTTTCTAAAATTCTTACTAAAACACGCCCGATTGATTTTCAATCGGGCGTAGTTTTTTCATCTGCTAATTGAATTAGCCGTGATTTATATTATATTCCCGATGCTCTTTTCTTATTAGAATTAGAATATGGTTCTCTCCTTTTGGAGGTTTTATAACCTGACATTTGTCATAGAATGCCTTTGGTAATAGCCCTAATTTTATCCGAAATCTAAAACTAATACCACTTGCAGGTGTAGGAATAAAAATATGTTATAAAGACACTTAAATTTTTCTAATCTGCTTGTTTCTGCATTAATAAAATCACGATGATGAAAAAATTTCCAAAGTTAATTTGTGATGCTAACGAGGCTGTTGCCAGAGTTGCTCACAAAACGAATGAAGTATGTGCAATCTATCCTATAACCCCGGCTTCGCCAATGGGGGAACATGTAGATGTTTATAGTTCTAAAGGGCAAAATAATATTTGGGGTAATATCCCCCGCATAGTTGAAATGCAAAGTGAAGGTGGAGCTGCCGGTGCGGTACACGGTTCTTTGCAGGCAGGGGCATTAACTACTACGTTTACTGCATCCCAGGGGTTGCTTCTAATGATACCCAATATGTATAAAATTGCGGGCGAATTGTTACCTTCTGTAATTCACGTGGCAGCAAGAACAGTGGCAACCCATGCCCTGTCTATTTTTGGTGATCATTCTGATGTAATGGCAACAAGGCAAACTGGTTTTTCTATGCTGTTTGGAGGGTCTGTTCAGGAAGCCATGGACTTTGCTCTAATTTCTCAAGTAGCTTCTTTGCGTACGAGAGTTCCCTTTTTAAATATCTTTGATGGTTTCAGGACCTCGCACGAAATATCCAAGATTGATGCAATACCAGATGATATAATTGAAGCAATGATGCCTGAGGATAAGATCATGGAACATAAAAAAAGATCTTTAGATCCAGATCATCCTGTTATAAGGGGAACATCTCAAAATCCCGATGTTTTCTTTCAGGCCAGGGAGGCATCTAATCCTTTCTATGAAAAAGTACCTGGAATTGTACAGGAAGTAATGGATGAATTTTACGAGCATACAGGTAGAAAGTACAGCATATTTTATTATTTGGGCCATCCGGAAGCCGAGCGTGTTGTGGTAATTATGGGATCTGGCCAGGGGGCTGTAAGAGAAGCTGTTGAGGCAATGGCAAATAAAGATGAGAAGGTTGGTGTAGTATTTGTTCGATTATACAGACCATTTTCTGTATCTCATTTTATAGAAAGCCTACCCTTATCTGTAAAGAAAATTGCAGTTCTGGACAGAACTAAAGAACCGGGAAGCATTGGTGAACCATTGTATCAGGATGTGATTACTGCCCTGGTAGAGAGTGACAGAAATATATCGGTTATAGGAGGCAGATACGGTTTGTCGTCGAAAGAATTTACACCGCAAATGGTAAAAGGTGTATTTGATGAACTAACGAAAGAGAAACCCAAAAATCATTTTACAGTTGGTATAAATGACGATATATCTCATACCAGTCTGGAATCCGATGATAATTTTAAAGTGAAAAGTACAACTATCAATTGCATGTTCTATGGACTTGGATCTGATGGTACTGTTGGAGCGAACAAAAACTCCATTAAAATAATTGGTGATACTACCGATAATTATGTTCAAGGATATTTTGTATATGATTCCAAAAAAGCGGGAGCACAGACTATTTCGCATTTGCGCTTTGGACCGGAACCAATTTACTCTTCTTATCTAATTGATAAAGCCGATTTTATAGCAAGTCATCAATTTAATTTTATTGAAAGATATGATATGCTTGCCGATTTAAAACCCGGAGGGACCTTCTTGTTAAATTCTCCGTTTTCCAAAGAGGATATTTGGGACAAACTTCCCAAAAAGATGCAAGAGGGTATCATTGAAAAAGAGGCGAAATTTTATGTCGTGGATGCTACAAAAGTGGCCCATGAAGCCGATCTTGGGAAAAGGACAAATACGGTATTGCAAACTTGTTTCTTTGCAATATCTGGTATCCTGCCTAAAGATGAGGCTATCCAGAAAATAAAGGATGCCATCGTTAAATCATATACTCATAAAGGTGATGCGGTAGTTCAAATGAACTTTAATGCCGTAGATAAATCACTTGAAAATTTATATCAGGTAGACTACCCAAAAGAAGTGAGTAGTGAGAAAGGTTTACTTTCCGCCATGACTAATGCTCCGGATGGTTTTGTTAAGAATGTGCTTGAAAAAATATTAGGAGGGCATGGAGACGAATTGCCAGTCAGTGCTTTTCCGGTAGATGGAACCTTCCCAACCGGAACTACTCAATATGAGAAGAGCGGGATAGCTAATTTTATTCCTATTTGGGACGATGAAGTACTTTGTACACAATGTAATAAGTGTGTGGCCATATGTCCGCATGCTGCAATTAGAGCCAAAGTCGTCCCTAATGAGGTTATGGCAGATGCTCCGGGTAGTTTGAAATCAGTTCCTGCCAAGGGAAGACCATTTACCGCAGAAACAGAATCTTATGTATTACAGGTTTCTCCGGAGGATTGTACAGGATGTGACCTTTGTGTAGCCGTTTGTCCTGCTGAAAGTAAGGAAATTGAGGATTTTAAAGCTATCAATATGAGGAAGAAACTCGATTTTGATGAAGTCGAAAATGTAAATTGGGATTATTTTATCAATTTGCCAGATTACGACAGAGCTGCCCTGCAAATCACTAATGTTAAAGGGTCTCAGTTTTTAGAACCTCTATTTGAATTTTCAGGGGCTTGCTCTGGATGTGGTGAGACTCCTTATATTAAAATGCTAACCCAATTATATGGCGATAGTATTCTCATTGCCAATGCAACAGGTTGTTCCTCAATATATGGAGGAAATCTTCCAACAACTCCGTACAAAACCAACAAGGAGGGAAGAGGTCCTGCTTGGGCAAATTCCTTATTTGAAGACAATGCCGAGTTTGGTTTTGGAATGAAACTGGCTCTAACCAAGAAACAGGAAATTGCTGTTAATCTATTAGAGAATCTTAAAAATGTGGTTGGCGCTGAATTGACTGAAGCGATTCTAAACAATCCGGAAGAAACTGAAGCGGAACGCAGCCAGAAATTTGTTGATATTGATAAACTTAAAGAAGTATTATCAACGAAAAAAGATAATCCCGATGCAGTTAAACTAAGTCAACTTACAGAATATCTCCGTAAAAAAGGAGTCTGGATACTTGGTGGCGATGGTTGGGCTTATGATATAGGATTTGGAGGTGTTGATCATGTTTTAGCTTCAGGTGAAGATGTGAATATTATGGTTCTTGATACCGAGGTATATTCCAATACGGGAGGTCAGACATCTAAAGCTACTCCTTTAGGGGCAAGTGCTAAGTTTTCAGTATCCGGAAAAAGAACAGGTAAAAAAAGTCTGGCACTACAGGCCGTTTCTTATGGGAATGTATATGTGGCTCAGGTAGCAATGGGCGCAAAGGATCTTCATACGCTCAAAGCCATTGAAGAGGCTGCAGCATATCCAGGGCCATCGTTAATTGTAGCTTATTCACATTGTGGTGAACACGGATATGATCTAAAAGATGGGGCATCGCAGCAGCAAAAAGCGGTTGAGACCGGATATTGGCCATTATTCAGGTTTGATCCTTCTAAACCTAAAGGGAAAAAGTTCAGATTAGATTCTAAGGCACCCACCGCTCCGCTAAGTGATTTTATGTATAACGAAACCCGTTTTACAAGGGTAGTAAAAGAAAATGCAGAATTAGGTGCAGAACTCTTAAAACAGGCTCAGGAAGAGGTGGAAACCAAATGGGAACGCCTGGAACTTTTTAGAGAAATGTAATTCTATCATTCAGATATAGAGATAAATAATAATGTAGTATTTAAAGTCAATTATTAATTAATACAGTTTATGGAAGACAAAGCAAAAAGACGCTACGAGACTGCCATTCAAAAACTGAAAGAGGCCAATGATGAATTGTGCAGACCTGCGGAAGACGTTGTTTCTTTTATGGTTTGCCAGAATTCTCATATTGCCATAGAAAATTATCTTAAAGGGTTTTTAACAGAAAATAGTATAGAGCCAGACGCAAGTGCATCTGTTGATCAGCTATATGAACAATGTAAAGCCGTAAACAGGAATTTTGAAAAAGTAAACTTATCCGGCTTTGAATGTGAGTCTCATCGATTAGATTCAAGATTCTGCAGTGGTGCGACCAACGTTAGTAGATGTTTTGACATTGCAGATAGTCTGGATACATTTCTTAGGGAGGAAAAAATCATTAGTTAAGAGCTATTGTAATTTCTTTCGATAAATAGAACCTATACTTGGGACAACAATATGTGCTATTCGTCCTAGATTATTTGGTATTGCCATAATCTCTTCATTACTTGTATTAAACCATTAATATTCAAGAAGATGAAAAAATTATTTATGATTATGGTAATAGCCTTGTTCAGTACAACGGCTATAGCACAGGATTCAGAACCGCTTTATCTGCTATTCGAGTTTATGCATGTAGACGAAGGCCAGGGCGATGCATATGCCGAAACAGAGGCATTTTGGGAAAAAGTTCACGTACAAAGGGTTAAAAACGGGGACTGTATAGGTTGGGATCTTTGGCGTCTTGAGCCGAGTGGACAAAAACAGGGGGCTCAGTTTATGACCGTAAGTCTGTACAATGACCCTGTGAAAATGATGGATGGAGGCAATTTTACCAAAGCGTGGACTGCTGCATATCCCAATTTGTCGGAAGCAGAAAGCAACGAAAAAATGGCGATGACAGCAAAAAGCCGGGATCTGACAACTAGGGTATTCCTTAGGGAAATAGATAAGACCAATGATAGTTATGACATGCCATTGGGTACCTTAGCAGTAATTAACTTTATGAAAGCAAAACCAGGACAATCAGGAGCTTATGAAAAGATGGAATCTGAAGTCTTTAAACCAAGTCATCAAAGTGATGTTGATTCCGGTGGTCGGGCAAGTTGGGGATTATTAAGAAATATGTTAGGTTATGGAACAGAGGCATATGCCTCTCATATTACAGTGGATATGTATACCGGTTATGATCAATTCTTTAACGGAGGTAATAATACCCCGTTAACGGATGCACAACAAAAAGCTATGCAGGAAATTTCAAACATTAGGGATCTTAAGTCCTTAACTATGGCCACTTTAGTTAGAAAAGTTCGTTGAATTTTTAGATTAGCTTAATTATTATTTGAGTCAAATCCTCCCAAATTACAGGGAGGATTTTTTTGTAATTAGCTCCAGGTGTTTCTAAGAAAACGAATGAAATTTGCATGCATAATATTTTCAATATCCCCGGTGTTATAACCCCTTTTATGAAGCAAATCCGGGAGTTTCTGTAAATCGGCAATAGTATCTATATCAGCCGGACTTTGCTCTCTGCCAAATCCACCATCGAGATCGGTTCCTATTCCTACATGTAAAGCGTTCCCTGCGAGTTGACAAATATGGTCTATATGATCAACCATTATTTCTAAGGTTACCCCCATGATTTCAGGGGTTGATTTACCACGTACCCAGTTTGGAACCATCATCCAGGTATCCAGCGCAATACCAATAACTGCATCTCTTTTTATAAGTTCAATGATTTGTTCATCTGAAAATTGCCTGTTATGGTTTACCAAGGCCCTGCAGTTATTATGGCTGGCCCAAAGTGGACCCTGGTAGGCCTTCATGGTTTCCCAAAAACTTTCATCGCATAAATGGGTGGTGTCCAAAATAATATTTAATCGTGCGATCTCTTTTAAAAGCTCTTTTCCTTTATTACCGATTCCTCCAATGGAATTTGTGCCATGGGCATAGGTCCCAGGCCCATAATGAGCAGGTCCGATGGCTCGAAGGCCCTGGTCATAGCTTTTCTCTAAATGATCAAGGGTAATAATAGAATCGGCTCCTTCCAGACTTAATATATATCCGATGGGCTTTTTGTTTTTAGTTGGAGAATTCCAAAGATCAAGATGCCTGTTCAATTCATCTTTATTAGTAATCTGGGTCATTTCCCCAATGGCTTCCATGGCCCTGTACCAGGCAAGTTGACCCTGAGTTTGTGCCCAGGCCTGGTGGGGGGAATTCCATCCGGGAAGTTGACTATCTCTTTTTACAAAACGTGCAATCTGAGTAGCCATGCAAATGCCTATATTGCCTTTTCTCAATGCGTCAAAAGAAACCGTATTTTTACCCCTATCCGGTTTGTCTGTCATCCCTTCCTCTTTCGCCCGAATATCCCCAACAGACCAACTAAGGTCCCGGTTCCATTCCATTGCATTCATCGCTAAATCAAGATGTGCGTCAAAAATAAACATAGGTGCTTTTTAAATTTGCATTTGATGATCTCTTGCGGCTATTTTCCATGCCCCTGTGATCTGACCATCCTCAACAGTCAGAACTTTGGAATATTTAGCCACAGTAGGGCAAATATGCATAGGAATGGCATAAAAAACATCGCCAATTTTACAGGTTTCACTTTTGGGACAATGCAGCACTAAATGCTCTTCACTTTGCCCGGTTTGTTCTGCATCTTCTAATCCAAAGATTTTTACCCTGGGAAAATCCATCTCAGGAGCTATGGCTTTATGCCCCAGATCTAAACAGATCACACCTTCTTTCGGTTTGCTGATAATTCTGGTGAACAAAACCGCCGCGTGTAAAAATGGCATATCCTTAAAAGAAGTTCCATAGCGCTCATCCCAAAGTAAAGTCGTACCGGGACTGGTTTCCACATCATTTCTTGCCGCATGAATTGGAAATGAAGGCGATCCTCCCATGACTAAAGTTTCTACTTCTACCCCCAAAGCTTCAATTTTGTTTTTAAGGTTTATGACCAAATTAAAAGCAGCATCACAAACCTGTTTTCGAAGTTTTATATCAGTATCCCTGATATGTCCATCATAGGCATGAAGTCCACGGGTATCTAAGTTTCGATCTTCTGCAATTTGCTTAAACAAATCAACGGCACGGTCATTTGGTTCTATACCAGTTCTGTTCATACCCGTGTTGAGGTCCAGGAATAATGGAACAACTATCTCATTGGAAGCGGCCATTTTTGAAATAAGGTCAACAGTAATTTCATTATCCACAATAGTAGAAAATACTGAATTGGGATATGTGGCAATCAGTTTAAAAAACCTGTTTATATTAGCGCCAACAGGTTGCATGGCTAATAGAATGTCTTTGGCACCGCATTGTGCTAAAAGCTCCGCTTCTGCTATGGTGGCACATTTAAATTTTTGTATACCATGTTGCATTTGCATCTCTATAATCTCGGCCGTCTTATGGGTTTTTATATGCGGACGAAGTCTGGTTACATCTCCTATAATTGAAATCATCAATGCAATATTTTTTTCAATTCTATCCGGATATACCAACAAAGAGGGAGAAACAATTTCTTCGGGATTATTAAGTTCGTACCAATTTTTACCTGCCATTTTGAATTTGTTTAATGCAGTTGAAACATAGCTTCAATTTCAACCGGGATATTACCGGGCAACATCATACCTACAGCACTTCGGACGCCTACTCCATTATCGGTGCCAAAAACATCTGCCATTAACTCGCTAAAACCATTGATAACCAAAGGGTGTTGTCCAAAATCAGGGGTAGAATTCACCATCCCCAATACCTTTACAACCCTTTTAATCCGGTCCAAATCTCCAAAATGTGTTTGTATCGTAGACAGCATCGTTAAACCAACCTGTTCTGCGGCAAGTTTGGCCTGCCCCAGGTTAAGATCTTCACCAACCCTGCCGGTCATTAATGTTCCGTCTGATTGCATAGGTCCCTGTCCGGATACATAAAGAAAGTTGTCTACTACAAGGATAGGTTTATACAGTCCCGCAGGAGGGGGAGCCGGAGGTAATTTCAACCCTAAAGTTGCTATTCGTTGCGAAGGTGATTTGTTCATATGTTTGTTTTAAATGAATGTGTTTAAGATCAATACTCCAATAAGTCCCATTACTCCAACGGTGGTTTCCATAACTGTCCATGTTCTTAGGGTATCTCTAACAGACAGGTTAAAATACTCCTTAAACAACCAGAAACCACCATCGTTGACATGTGACAACATTAAACTTCCTGATCCAATGGCCAGTACCATTAATTCTGGACTAACACCTGTTTTGGATACCAGGGGTAATATTATTCCCGCAGCAGTTAATCCTGCCACCGTAGCAGATCCCACACAGACCCTGATCACCGTTGCTATGAACCAGGCCAATAGTAACGGAGAAATAGTAGATCCGCTTAGCAAATTGGCTATATAATCACTTACGCCACTATCTACCAGGACCTGTTTTAAAGCGCCAGCACCTGCTATAATCAAAAGTACCATTGTAATTCCTGAAATGGAACTACTTACAGACCCCATGATTTCGGGCATTTTTTTACCACGGGCAAGTCCCAGGGTGTAAATGGCAACCAGTACAGCTATAAGCATGGCTATTACAGGATTACCAAGAAAATCTATAATGGGCTTAAGGTAGAAATCCTCGGGAAGAAACAGATCAGCCAAAGTGGCAATCCCAATAAGCAGGATGGGCAATAAGGCGGTAAAAATGCTTATTCTCATTCCCGGCATTTCATGATCTTCCAGTATTCTGGGATTTACAAATTCCTTAAGAGGGGTTGCCTTTATATTTTTTATGGTCCTTGAAAACAAAGGGCCGGCGACAATTATTGCCGGGATTGCCACTATGATCCCATATAACAAGGTTTTACCCAAATCGGCATCGAACATTACGGCTATAGCTGTTGGAGCAGGATGAGGGGGGAGATATCCATGTGTAACGGATAGTGAGGCCAGCATTGGTAAGCCTACATATAAAAGGGGAAGCCGGGTTGAGGCCGCCACAGTAAATACCAGGGGTATTAAAATAACAAAGCCTACAGAATAGAACATGGGGATACCTACAATGAATCCGGTAAGTACAAGGGCCCATTGTATATTTTTTATACCAAATTTACTTACCAGTTTTGAAGTTATGCGTTGTGCTGCGCCACTATCGGCAACCAATTTGCCCAACATGGCACCAAAGCCTAAAATCATTACTAAAAATCCCAAAGTATTCCCTATTCCATTCTGGATAGATTGTACCACATCTTCAAGCTGCATTCCTTCTGCAATACCCACAAATAATGAAACAAGGATAAAAGTTATAAATGCATTGAGTTTAAATTTGGCAATCAGGATAAAGAGAAGTATTATCCCTATAATTACTATAAGCAGTGGCATATGGGTTGTTGGTTATGATCTTTGAAATACTAAATATACTATTTCATAAAAGAAATAACAGAGTTTGGTAATAACAAAAATAAAGGGCCAATTTGGCCCCTATTTATTTTAACTTTTACTTTCGGGAGAAATATATTTATAAACAAGGCCCGCTAATAAGGCACCTACTATAGGCGCTACCCAAAAAAGCCATAACTGGCCAATTGCCCAGTCGCCTGCAAATAAAGCCTGACTTGTACTTCTTGCAGGATTTACCGAAGTATTTGTGACGGGGATACTTATAAGGTGAATTAGAGTAAGTCCAAGTCCTATGGCTATACCTGCCATTCCTTTTGGAGCTTTGGAATGAGTTGCACCAAGAATAATAATTAGGAACATAAAAGTCATAACTACCTCTGTAATAAGCGCGGCTAGCATACTATAACCACCCGGGGAATGTTCTCCGTAACCATTGCTGGCGAATCCTCCAACTTCAAATCCGGGTTTTCCGGTAGCAATTAGGTATAATATCCCGGCTCCGGCAATACCTCCCAATACCTGCGCAATAATATATGGAACCAATTCCTTTCTTTCAAAACGCCCACCAATCCAAAGTCCAATAGAAACCGCCGGATTCAGGTGGCAGCCCGAAATATGCCCAATGGCGTAGACCATAGTCAACACAGTAAGACCAAATGCAAGGGAAACCCCTAAGAAACCAATTCCAAGTTCCGGATACGCCGCGGCCAGGACGGCGCTTCCGCATCCACCCAGGACCAGCCAAAGGGTGCCGATAAATTCTGCTAGTAGTTTTTTCATTATTTTGTTTTGTTGGTTAATTAATAATTTTTATCAAGATAAACATTTTTACTAAAGATTGGAATTGAACACCTGATTAGAAAATGATATTATTTACTTAAAAATTTCAATTAATAAATATTGAATTGCTTTTATTATCTTGTATGAAATAAAGCAGAGATGGATAAAAGGGCCTTTTTAAAAAGTATGGGGAAGATGGCGGCAATTACGCCTTTTCTGCCCTATAACCTGAACGCAAGTGAAATTGAACTTCAGCGGGATTATGGAAATAGCGATGAGGAATTCTGGAAGGGTATCAGAAAAGATTATCTGTTAAAACCTGAGTATATAAATCTGGAAAACGGATATTACAATATAACCCCTCAGCCAACCATGAGCAGGTATCTGGAGCATGTTAAAAACATTAACTATGAAGGCTCCTACTATATGAGAACGGTTCAGTGGGAAAATAAAAAAAAGATCACCTCGCGTTTGGCGGCTTTAGTTGGCTGCTCATCTGATCAATTGATCATTACTCGTAATACTACGGAATCTTTAGACATGATAATTGGGGGTTATCCATGGAATAAGAATGATGAGGCAATTTTTGCAGAACAGGATTACGGCTCCATGCAGGACCATTTTGCATTGATCGCAAAGCGGTACGGGGTTGTCAATAAAGTAGTTTCCGTGCCTAACCATCCGGCTTCAGATGATGAATTAGTTGCGCTATACGAGGAACAAATTACGCCTCACACCAAATTAATTATGGTTTGCCATATGATCAATATTACTGGGCAAATATTACCTATCCGAAAGATTTGTGATATGGCACATAAACATGGTGTTGAGGTCATGGTTGACGGAGCACATTGTATTGGCCATATTCAGGTGAAGATAGATGATCTGAACTGCGATTATTATGCTTCCAGCCTTCACAAATGGTTAAGTACCCCTTTAGGTGTTGGATTACTATATGTTGCCAGGGATAAGATATCAAAAATTTGGCCGCTTTTAGCAGAACATGACCGGGATCCAAATGATATTACAAGGTTGAATCATACTGGCACCCACCCGGTTCATACCGATCTTGCTATTGATGACGCAATAGATTATCTGGAAATGATTGGCCTGGAAAGAAAAGAGAAAAGATTAAGGTTCTTGCAGAGGTATTGGAGTGAAAAATTAAGGAATGTAAAAAATATTAATATAAATACACCGGTTGAGGATTATCGAAGTTGTGGGATTGCCAATGTGGGAATTGAAAAAATAGCTCCTGCAGACTTGGCAAATATTCTTTTTAATGAATTTTATATATTTACGGTAGCTATTGATAATGCGAACGTTCATGGATGTAGAATTACTCCTAATGTATACACAACTACAAAAGAACTGGATACTTTTGTAGAAGCTATGAATACATTGGCTTCAAGAGAATAAAGTTTTATTACAGCTATGCTGACCATTTATTTTAGATGGCTTTGCCAATTAAAAAACTGATAATTGTCATAGGAAACTTAGGTTTCTGGGTCTAGTTTTGACCTGTTTTTTCCTATTTATTAAACTATTATTTATCTTACTATTCGTAAGGTTTTAGTTATTATGGAACAAAGTAATTTTCCAAATATTTTATTAGTAAAATGGATAATAGTGTTATAGATACTATTATTTTTCATAAGCAATGCTTACGATATTAAAACCTAAATGAAATACCTTCTAAGAGAAAAATCTAATTAACAACTTTAACTAAACAATATGACTGAAACTAAAGGAAAATGG
Organism: uncultured Eudoraea sp.; assembly: GCA_965364275.1. Taxonomy (GTDB): domain Bacteria; phylum Bacteroidota; class Bacteroidia; order Flavobacteriales; family Flavobacteriaceae; genus Eudoraea. The sequence continues at coordinate 11,898 of CBDTVT010000049.1, forward strand.
CAATTAAAACACAGTATTGTGTTTTTGCGTGTACTTATTGGCTGGCACTTTTTGTACGAAGGTGTTGTAAAGCTTTACAATCCTGATTGGACCTCTTTTGGCTATCTGGCTACAGCACAAGGTCCTCTGAAACCCATATTTTTGGCAATTGCAAAAGAACCAATGATCGGCTGGGCAGATACCCTTAATTGGATGGCACTAATGTTTGTAGGGATTACTCTTTTGTTAGGGATCTTTGAGAAAAAAGGTGCTTTTGTGGGTATTATACTGCTTGCTATGTATTATTGGGCACATCCTCCTTTCCCCTGGCTGATGCAAGTAAATGTGGAGGGAAGTTATTGGTTTGTCAATAAAAATTTGATAGAACTTGCCGCCTGCATGGTTATATATCAATATCCTACCGGACAATACTTTGGTCTAAAATACTTATTTAATAGAAAAAAAGAACAAACTAAAACTGAAACCTTATGAAATGGACTAGAAGAGATGTAATTAAAGGCTTAGGCGGAATCCCAATACTTGGTGCTGTATGGTGGGCTGGTGCTTCAAATACGGTTTCCAAAAACAGGGAACGCTCGGCCATACTCGAACAATTAAATATACAGCCTTCGTTAACTTCTTCAGTAAAAGCAATTAGCGGTGACCCGGTAAGAGTTGGAATTATTGGTTTTGGTATTCGGGGAGAGCAATTATGCAGAGCACTGGGATTTGCAACTAAAGAATGGTTGGAAGAAATGAGATTGGCTGCAGAAGAGGATCCGAAACACTCCCGTCTGAAAGATTTTATGAATCAGGATGAACTGAATGTAAAACTTACTGCAGTTTGCGATGTGTATGATGTTAGGGCAGACAGGGTAATTAATTCATTTTCCACTGAGGATAGCAAGGTGATAAGATTTAGGACGTATCAGGAAATGATCCGCAGCGGTAAAGTTGATGCAATAATTATAGCCACCCCAGATCACTGGCATGCCCCTATGGCCATAGACGCTCTTGAAAATGGGATACATGCCTATGTGGAAAAACCCATGACACATACCGTAGAAGAGACTTACAGGCTAAAGGAAGCCGCAGAAAAGTCTAAGGCGGTGTTAATGGTTGGCCATCAACACAGACAAACTTTAAGTTTTCAAACAGCTCAGGATATTGTATCCAAAGGAGTGCTTGGTCATGTTTCACTTGTCCAGACCAATACCAACAGGAACGATGATAACGGTGCATGGAATTATCATATAGAGGACGAGGCAAATCCTCAAACAATAGATTGGGATCTCTTTTTAGGCTCAGCACCAAAAATACCATTTAACAAGAATCACTTTTTCAGATGGAGAAAATGGTGGACATATGGATCCGGTCTTTCCGGAGATTTGTTGACCCACGATTATGATCGTCTAAATTGCGTACTGCAAATGGGTATCCCTTCATCCGTAATGGCTTCAGGAGGAATTTATACTCATAATGACGGACGTAACGTGCCTGACGTACTTCAGGTAAATATGGAGTTTCCAGATTTTAGCACAGGTAGTAGTCAGAAAAAGGGCAAGGAAAAGGGAATGACTTTTGTCTATAGTGCAACTCTTGGTAATGGCTTTAACAGGCCAACTATTCTTATGGGACATGACGGCACCATGGAATTGGGTAACCGGCTTACAATTTGGCCCGATAGCAGGTCTACAAAGTATGCAGATCAGATTGAATCTGAGAAAATGAAACCATCGGTTCCGGTGTACAGCTACAATCCTGGGGCCAGTGTGCCCGACGCGGTTTCCTCGGCAACATCTCAATATTTTGCTGATAAAGGTCTTATGTGGACGTACATTAACGGAGCAAGAGTTGATTCAACATTTCTTCATTTAAGGGAATGGCTCGGTAGTACACGCAACGGAGGTGAAGTTAGCTGCGGAATAAATGAGGGATTTGAAGAAGCAATATCAGCTCATATGGCCGGACTTTCAGTGAAACTTGGAAGACGAATCGAATGGGACCCTGTTGCACAGCGCATTGTAACCATTGAAGGGATCGATTTTGACGAGGTGCTTTTATCTGGTATGTAGTAGCGAAAGACAACAGAAAAGGATTTATATCTAAGTAGATATATTGCAAGTAATCAGGACTGATTTTAGTCCTGATTACTTTTTTATTGCCCATTTTTTAAAGTGCAGAGATTTATAATATCATTGATTTAACCTGATAAATATCATATTATCTACATTTTGCATGACGTAATTTTGGGTATATCATAATTCAAATAGTCATGCAAGTCAAAAAAAACCCAAAAGTCGATTTAAATAAAAATAGTGGACTGTATTTTGTAATAGGACTTACAGTCGTTCTATTTTTTACCTGGCGTGCTTTAGAATACAAATCGTATCCTACAGACACCACAACTATGGACATTGCTCAGGCCGTAGATGACCTTAAAGAAGATGTGCCGATAACAGAGATAATAAAAACAACACCACCACCACCACCACCTGCCGCTCCTGAAGTAATTGAAGTCGTAGAAGACACAGAGGAAATAGAAGAAACTATTATTGAGAGTACAGAAACTAGCCAGGAATCGGTGATTGAAGAGGTAATGGACGTTGGTGACGTAGAAGTTGGAGAAGAAGAAGAAGATATTATAGTTCCTTTTGCAGTCATAGAAAATGTTCCAATTTATCCCGGTTGTGAAAGTGCAAAAGGCAATGATGAGCGAAAAGCCTGTTTTCAAAAAATGATACAAGCTCATATCGTTAAAGAATTTACCTATCCTGAAAGCGCTCTTGAACTGGGAATTAAAGGAAAAGTATTTGTGCAGTTTATGATTAATTCTAAAGGAAAAGTAGAGGCAATAAGAACCAGGGGACCAGACAAACTATTAGAGAAAGAAGCACACCGTATTATTGCTGCACTCCCTAATATGACTCCGGGAATGCAACGCGGAAAATCTGTAAAAGTTCCTTATAGTATACCAATTAACTTTATCATTCAATAGAAATAGAGCACATGACTATTTCCCGAGGATTGATTCAACTAATACTTAGGTATTGGATAGGATCAATCCTCATTTTGTTTATAGTCCACTAACTTCTGTGGTCCTTCGAGTAATACCCGTACAATTTGAAGCGTACCATCTTCCTTTGTCGATATCTGCCACTTTATAAGTGAAATTAGTCCGTTTTCTATTTCAATCCCGGTAATGCTTCTGGGGTGCACACAGCTTCCATCATTAAATAAGGGGATATCACCGGGCTCGGGGAATCTGGGCCGATGCGTATGACCCATTACGGTTAATTTTAAGTTGTTTCGCAAAATCCATTTCTTAATCCTTTTCTCCACCTTTATTAATTCACGGTTGTTCCTGGCCGGACTAGTAGGATCAGCTATTCCCCAAACCTGAAGAGGTTTCCAAAGTATGCGCACCAAAAAGCGATTGAACCGCCAGCCGTGATAATTCATAAAATCTGCCTGGTGCCCATGAGTCAAAAATAATTCCTGACCGCTCTCTCTGTGTTTTAAAACTATTGCCTCATGAAACTGCAATTTATCTAATAAAGCAGCTTCCTTTTCATCTTTAGGCTCAAAGTAGGTATAAAGATTTTTTTTTACATATTCCGGCTTTCGATACACCATATCGTGGTTCCCGTATATCATATGCAACCTGTTTTCCTCGTGAAAACGTTTCATTAGTAAATAAATATTCTTATGGGCTTCAAAGATGGGTTCAAAAGTCAGATTCTCCCAGAGTTCATCCCCGTCACCCAGTTCACAATATTGGAATCCATTGTTAAAATAATGTCTTAACGCATGATAATAGATATTCCTGTTATTGGCAAACTCATCAGCAAAACTATTATCACCCCTATGACAATCACTAAAAAGAATGAACTTTGAGGAGTCATCAAATGCTATGATTTTGGCCCTTTTGTAAGCGTTAGTGAGTCTGTTATCTGAAGACATGAATGAAATTTGTATAAATATCCAAAAAATGCACGGAACACCGTTAAAATTCTTTTAACAAAAAGAAATCGAATAGTTTTGTAATTTTATGGTCAATCTGTAGACATATATCATTATGGACTCTATAAATAAAGAAATGCCACTGCAAATGTTAATTAGCTTTGATAAGCTGTTACAGCAGTATGATACCATGGCCCAAAGTGATGATACTTCATTATCATCCAGGGCTAAGTATATATTGGAATCTCAGGCGCCATTTCCCGAATTAAGGGATGGCTTTTCAGATATTAAACTTCTTGAAAAACACAAAGATGTTATAAGAATTATTTTACAGGATTCGTTTGCCGAGGTATTAAGCGAGAATGAAATTAAGGCTGCTTCTCTGCCTTATTTTGACATTGTATTTAATAAATCCAAAAGATTTCAAAATATTTTGCAAAATGCCGGTAAGAATTTCAAACCTTTTATACGTGATCATGATGAAGGGATAGACTATATCATGGCCAGTACTGTAATCCTTAAATTCCATTATGGCTTCAACCTTGATTTTAGCAGGCCATACTTTTATGATATACCAGATGCCAATGGAATTATGCATCATTATCGAATTTTGTATAATGCTGATTTTATCGATTTATTTCCGACAGAATTGGCTAAAGATTTAACCCAGGAAGATGTTGATAAGCTTTTGGAAAACCCGGAAGATCTTGAACTCTGGAAGGAAATGATACCGCCAAATAGTTTTATTTCAAAAGGCTTTGTAATATCCAATATGTTTGATGTTACTGCAGAGCATACCATATCTGAAATTAAATCAAGTCTTATCTCAAGTGATAAAAGAGGTACTGATAGTTTTATATTGGAACTTCAGGAGACCTTCAGGTCCTTTTTCAGGATTAAAGAATTAAAAATGGGTTTCGTCACCTATAACTCAAAAGATGATCAATTAGAACGTGTATTTGGCAGGGGGATAGAAAGCTTTCTCTTAAAGGAGAAAGATAATGAGCTCTGTAATAATGCCCTTTGTATAGGATCCTATGATAAAATAGTGAATCAGAAAGGCTATTTTGCAGTAGCTGACGTTGATAAATATTATAAATTATCTGAAGGGATTGAGCCTTACAAAGGCTTGTATGAGCAAGGAATAAAAAGTGCCATTTTTGCTCCAATCGTCAATGAAGGAGAACTTTTAGGAGTACTGGAACTCGTATCTACTAAAAAAAATCAGTTAAACGGAGTTAACGCAACAAAACTTGACGATATAATGCCCTATATCGTTGCTGCTGTTGTTCGCTCTAAAAATGAAGAAGAAAATTTAATTGATGCCATTATTCAAAATGAATGTACTTCTGTGCATAAATCTGTTCACTGGCGATTTGAAGAGGAAGCCAAACAATTTATTATTGATGGCCTAGAGGGCAGGCAACCTTCATTTAAAGAAATAGTTTTTAAGGATGTATATCCTTTATACGGTCAAATAGACATTAAAGCATCTTCACAAGCCAGGAATACAGCTATTCAGAGAGATCTGATGATTCAATTGTCGAATATCAAAGAAGTTTTGATTGCCGCATTGAAAGTTGAAAAATTACCTGTATATGAGGAACTTATATACAGAATAAATAATTTTATTGAAGATATAAAAGAGACCTTATTTTCAAATAGTGAACAGACTATATTCGACTTCGTCTATGCAGATGTAATACCAATCTTCAATCATCTTAAAAAACAAAGCAAAGAATTGGCTAAAATGGTTAAGGAATATGAAAAAACCATTAATCCGGAAACACATTCTTATTACGATCACAGGAAACAATATGATGATAGTGTGATGCGGATTAACAAGAAACTGGCATCTGTAATTGACAAGCATCAGGAAGCGGCACAGGAAATGTTTCCTCACTTTTACGAACGCTATAAGACAGATGGCATAGAACACAATATGTATATAGGAAGTTCTATTGCGGAAGACAGGGACTTTGATCCTTTGTATTTAAAAAATCTTCGATTATGGCAGCTGCAGGTTATGTGCGAGATGGAAAACAAGTATTATAACCTTAAACCGGAATTGGACGTACAGCTCGATGTTGCTTCACTTATTCTTGTTTATAGTACCTCCTTATCTATTCGTTTCAGAATGGATGAGAAACAATTTGATGTGGATGGCACCTATAATGCCCGTTATG
>CBDTVT010000050.1:0-17965 GCA_965364275.1 uncultured Eudoraea sp.
TATACTCCCCAGGATAATTGGGAAGATCTAGTTTATTTCCCCGAAATGAAGGGGTCATTTCGGAAAACAGAATTTCCAAAGTCTGCCATTCTCCATTAGTTTTAATATAAGCGATATATGAATAATAATCTGAAATCCTGGTTTTAACCCTTATCTGATATTGCTTGCCATCGCCTTTAAGACGCAAAGTTAATTTCTTAAAACTGCTTACCGATTTGGATTCGAAATCGTAGCGAACGGAAGAGAAACCACCATTATTTTCGAGAGATACATTCCCCGTAAAAAAGCCATCTCCTTTGTCATTAACTGAGAAGTTCCCTTTTGACAGACCTCCCATAACACCATCATTCACAACAATCCAGTTTTGAATATTACTTTCTTTAGAGAAATCAAATAGAACAAAAGGTTCAGACATTATAAATATGAAAATTACTAGAAACACAAATCTCATGAATACCAGGTTGCAGATTTTCTTCTTAAATAATTATATAAGAAGATTTTTACTAAACAATTGTTTTTTTTAATCCTTTTAGCTCATTTTTATCCTTAAAGATTTGGTTTTAGACACTTAGAGATCATTTTCTAAAAGTAATGATAAAATTAACCTCAATTTTCTTAAAAAATAACTCTATTTTATCATTTTTTACATCTAAATAAGCAGAAAGGCGGGCCCCTAAGTAATCGGAAGATTCAAGTAAGCCTTCTGACAATAAAAATCTCCGCAATAAGAATATTTGGTACCCAGCACAACCAGGCAATAATTTTATAGGCCGGAATAAAGTCCATATGCATTAACCCGGTGAATAATGGCAGATAAAGACGAAGTGTAACAGCGGCAAAACATAGGGCGTAACTTCGGATCATCCAGCGCTGATGTGCATCAATATCTATTTTTTTTATACTGGTGTAGGCATTTGATGTGGTATAAAGCCAAAGTATGGCTAATCCCCCAAAACCAAGAGCAGGAATAATCCCTCCTGTCGCAAAAAATGCAATGCCCAATCCCGCAATACCACTTAGCAGGACAGCTCCAATATAAATTTTCCCTAATGTCCTGTGCAGGGCTAATCTTTTTACTCTCAGTCTTTTATAAAATTGAGAAAACCCTGTTAGCAGGGCAAGCCCGCCTAAAAAAATATGCGTATAAAAAGCGGTGAGATAGATAGAACTATTGAGTAGCGTCTCGGATTTTGATCCTAAAAGACTTTCTTCATAGGGTAATCCAATAAATCGCAATGGATATAACCCAATGAAAATGGCAAATAAGCCAAGAAAGAAATAACCTGTGTTGAGACGTCCTTTTCTTAAATCCATATTACAAACTTAATTTAAGGTACATTAGTTTGATTTTCCGTTCACAGCCCAATGATTTAAGCTTAAGTAATCTTACGATATTATTGCCATATTTACAAAACCAATTCTTTTATAGTCTACTGTCTTAGCTAAGTTTATTTTTATAGTTTTAACACGCATAATAGGATTTATCTAAAAAGAAGGAATTATGTTTTACTTTCTAATGGATCTATTGGGTACTGTAGCCTTTGCTATTTCCGGGGTGCTAGTAGCTATGGATAAACGCCTTGACCTATTCGGGGTATTTATTATTGCATTTGTCACTGCTATAGGAGGTGGAACACTTAGAGATTTACTAATAGGGAATACTCCGGTAGCATGGATGCTTGAATCTACATATATAATTACCATTATAGGAACTGTCATCCTAGCCATTGTCTTCAGGGAGAAACTCCGATATTTAAGAAAATCATTATTCCTTTTTGATACTTTAGGAATTGGATTGTATACGATGGTTGGAATAGAAAAGGGCCTAAATGCCAACTTACTTCCTGTTATGTGTATTATTTTGGGTACAATTACAGCAAGTTTTGGAGGCGTTATCAGAGATATTTTATGTAATGAAATACCGGTTATTTTTCGCAAAGAAATATATGCTACGGCTTGCGTGTTAGGTGGACTCAGCTACTTCCTGCTTAGAAAGTTACCTTTAGATGATGAATACGTCTATTTGGCGTCTATTCTAATTGTTATTGGCATTCGTTTAGTGGCGGTAAAATACAAAATTGCGCTTCCCAGTATATATAAAACTCAATAATCACTCAACAATTTCTGCCTTTAGAATGTTGATATTTTGCATAGGCCAGTCACCACTATCTACTGGTTGCTGGTTTATTTTATCAACCACAGCCATACCGCTAATAACCTTTCCAAAGGGTGTAAAATCACCATCTAAATGGTAGGAACCGGGTTTTGTCACAACAATAAAAAATTCATAAGGAGAGGCTAGCATATGCGGATTATCTATTTCACTGCTTGGCATAGAGATTGTTCCCCTATCATGTTTGTAACCTTTTCTGGTATCAGGAGGTAGAAGGTATCGGCCAATTTCTCTACGTTTACGAGCGGTTTCCACATTGTCTGCATTACCTCCTTGTATGATAAAATCTTTTACGACTCTGTGGAACATGGTATTGTCAAAATATCCTTTTTTCGTCAGGTAAATGAAGTTTGCTTTATGATAAGGTACATTATCATATAACTGTACTGTAAAATTACCCAAACTTGTAGTAAGCTTTACTTTCGTTGTTTTAAGATTTTTTTGGTAATCAAAAAAGAAGTCTATGGAATTTTCTTCGGTGAGTACAAATGGGTCCTTTTCATTAATTTCAGTTATTGAATCAGTTACAACAGAATCAACTTTAACTGCTTTTGGTTTTTCTGCTTTAGGCTTTGAAGCAGGGGATTGCCTGCATGCACCAAGAAAAAATAGTGGTAATATTGCAAGGCAGGTAAATTTTAAATAAGACATGAACTATAATGATTTTGTGATACAGGTAGCAAAAATAAAAAAACTACCTCTTCCGGGCACATCTTCACACTATAAAATGGCTCCGCAAATTCGTATTCAGGAATTAAAGGCCATACAAGGAAAGCATGTAAATCCCAAAAAAGCAGGTGTTATTGCCTTATTTTATCCTGATAAAAGGCAGTTAACAAATCTATTACTCATTCTTCGAAATTCCTATCCCGGGGTTCATTCTAATCAAATTGGATTTCCCGGAGGAAAAGCTGAAAAAAAGGATAAAGATTTACTTGCCACAGCCTTACGTGAAACTCATGAAGAAGTGGGTGTAAGGCCCGAGGATGTTCAGATAATCAAGTCTCTAAGCGAAATTTATATACCGCCAAGCAATTTTGAGGTACGGCCTTATATAGGTTTATATGATAAAAGACAAGCTTTTGTAAAACAGGAAGATGAAGTAGAAGAATTGGTTGAGGTTCCTCTGATTGATTTTATGGATGATTCCAAAATGATCACTCAGATTTTGACAACTTCCTACGCAGAAAATATAGAGGTACCTGCCTTTAAATTAAAGGGTTATACCGTTTGGGGAGCAACGGCTATGATGCTTAGTGAAATCAAAGAACTTTTCAAACAGGTGTTATAAGGCATATTTTGTAGTTTTGTAAACTATGGGGTTATTTAAGGAAAATCCGTTTGGACATATTTTATTTCTAAAGAAGTGGTTAATCCGCAGTTTGGGACTTATTACCCATCAGCGCTATAAAGGCTTTAATACACTTGAAATAGAGGGTTCGGAAATAATACGAAATCTTCCTGAAAAAAATGTTTTGTTTGTGAGTAATCACCAGACCTATTTTGCGGACGTGGTTGCTATGTTCCATGTATTTAATGCCAGTTTACACGGAAGGGATGATTCCATAAAAAACATAGGGTACCTATGGAACCCTAAATTGAATATTTACTATGTGGCCGCCGCAGAGACCATGAGAAAGAGTCTCTTAACAAAAATGTTTGCTTATGTAGGTTCAGTGAGTATAGAAAGAACCTGGCGGGCAGAAGGAAAGGATGTAAACCGACAGGTTAAAATGAGTGATATTTCCAATATAGGAATGGCTCTTAATGATGGCTGGGTTATCACTTTTCCTCAGGGAACCACTACGCCCTGGAAGCCATTACGAAAAGGGACAGCACATATTATTAAGAGATACAAGCCTGTTGTGGTCCCTGTTGTTATTGATGGTTTTAGAAGATCATTCGATAAAAAAGGACTACTCATTAAGAAAAAGGGTATTCTTCAATCATTGGTGGTAAAGGAGCCATTAGAGATAGACTATGAAAATGAATCGGTTGATTCCATCATTGAAAAATTGGAATATGCAATTGAACAACATCCTTCATTTCTTAAGGTAATACCAGAAAAGGAGTTACTGGCATATGAAGAAAAGAATAAGGAGCGCAGGTGGAGAAGTTAAACTTCCAGCTTCTTTAATTCGGTGTAGTTTTTTCTTAGTCTTTTCAGGAGTATTCCATAAAGTAATTTATAAAAAAACCAGATCAATAACAGAACAATAGTAATAGCCACAAGCAGCATTCCGGTAAGCATTACCCAAAAAAGCGTTTCATTTCCTGCCTGTGAAGCGGCTTCCGCAATTTTTTCACTATTCACACCATAGTTAAGATTACCATATAGACTTACAATTAAGTAAGCTACAAATATTCCTATGTTAAACCAGACATATTGGGTGACCGTTCTTTTAACATTAAGGATAGTTTTCATTAATTTTTTTGAAGATTCCGTTAAGGATATGAGTTTGTAATTGATATAAAATTTATAAATAAAATAAATTAGTACTATATAATTTATCACTGTCAGGGTGGATGTAATTTCATAAATTTGCCAGGTCTTTTCCAGCTCCAATGATTCCTTACTGTAGGAAATTAAATTAAGCACCGCCCAAAAGACAAATTCAATTATACTTATGTAAAAGATCCATTTTACAGTGGATGACGACTTCTTTTTAATCATCCCGTAGATTTCGTCATATGACAATTTAGGATGGTGTTCCTCCTTTTTTTGCCAATCCTTCTTTAGTAATTCTAATTCATCCATCATAACCTTAGGGATTAAGTATGGTTCTAAGTTTATTTTTAACACGGTTCATTTTCACCCTTGCATTCACTTCACTAATTCCCAATGTCTCAGAAATTTCACGGTAATCTTTGTCTTCCAGGTAAAGAAAAACCAACGCTTTTTCAATGTCTCCCAGCTGTCGTACTGCTTTGTACATTAACTGTAGTTGTTGTTCCTCAGTGGCATCATATTCGTCTGTTTTAATTCTAAAAATAACTGAATCAAAATCCTGCGTTTTTATACTCTTTTTGGATTTCCGATACAGCGTTATGGCTGTATTTAAAGCTACTCTGTACATCCATGTACTGAATTTAGAATCTCCTCTGAATTTCGGGTATGCTTTCCATAGCTGTATGGTTATTTCCTGAAAAAGATCGTTATGAGCGTCCCTGTTTGAGGTGTATAAACTACATACCTTGTGAACAATATTCTGATTGTTCTCAAGTTCCGTAACAAATTTGTGCTCCAGTTCTTTGTTCACGCTTCGGGTTGGTGGTAAATTAACTATTAGTAGGTTTTAATGCGAGATTGTTACATGCTTTGCAATTAAATGCAAACATATTTTTTCCTGGACATTGGAAACCTCCATTGTACAACATTAAGTATGAGTTAGTTATTTTCTATAATCCAGGGCAGGTGGCCTGTCTCCCAATAATGGGATATAAACAAAATCTGCTCCTCTTCGTTCTAAAAATTCAGCTTTCGCCTGATTAATTAGCTCCTGATTGGCCAGCAGATCTATAGCAGTTAGCGTCAGGGTTTTAGCGGCTACCATCATTCCTTTTTTACCAATTGTTGTCCCACCTGCTGCCACAGCCTGCCAGCTATGAGCCGGAGTTCCGGGAACCCAGGTTGCAGAACTCATCCCCACTGTAGGGACAGTAAAGCTTACATCACCTACATCTGTTGAGCCAAAAGCCTTGGCCTCCGTTTTATAGGGTTGTATACCTTGGGCGGTTTCTAAATCAGCTTTGTCATACCCCATAGTTTTTGCAATTTTATCTGCAAATACAATTTCCTCTGGTGTATACGTAATTCCTTCGACTTTGGTAAGATTGTCGTGCATTAATTTCTGCAAGGTCAGATTAGGTAAAAGTTCATGCGTACCTCCTATAAGTTCATAGTCCATCGTAGTTCCCGTGCCTAATGCAGCCCCTTCTGCAGCCTTGGCTATTCTATCAAAAATATTAAGTACCACATCCCTTTTGCCATGGCGGGCATAATAGTAAACTTCGGCAAAATCAGGCACAACATTAGGTGCTTTACCACCACTTGTAATGACGTAGTGAATCCTTGCTTTTTCAGGAATGTGTTCCCGCATCATATTTACCATTGCATTCATGGCCTCTACCCCATCAAGTGCAGAACGCCCTTTTTCGGGAGAAGCTGCTGCATGGGCTGAAACCCCATAAAATCTAAATTTAGCGGATTTATTGGCGAGCGCGGCTCCAGCGCTTGCAGCATTCTGTGCCCCTGGATGCCAGTGTAAAGCTATATCTACATCGTTAAACAATCCATCCCGCACCATATAAACTTTGCCGGAGCCACCCTCTTCGGCGGGACAGCCATAAAAGCGAATGGTCCCTTTTGTATTACTTGCTTGCATCCAATCTTTTACCGCGATAGCTGCCGCTGTAGAAGCGGTACCAAAAAGATGATGACCGCAACCATGGCCTGCAGCCATATTGGCTGATGTTTTCTCAGGAACTGCCATTTGGGATAAGCCCGGAAGAGCGTCATATTCACCCAGGATGGCAATTATTGGTGCACCGCTACCATATTCAGCGATAAATGCAGTAGGAATACCCGCTATACCTTTTTTTATAGTAAAACCCTCATCACTCATTGTTTTTTGTAGCAAAGCGGAACTCTTTTCTTCTAAGTACCCCATTTCCGCAAATTCCCAAATATTCTGCGCTATGTCGGCATAAGCTTCAGATTTCTTATCTAATTCCATAAGGACTTCGTCTTTGGTATCTTGTGCCTTCAGAGAATTGAAACAAAACACAATTAATACAGGAAGAAATACTAATTTTCGCATGATCTATATTTTTGATTTTCAAGATAAATATAGTCAAACGCTTAACTTCTGATGTTATCGTGCTAAGAAATCATCAGAAATTACAATTTACAGCTCCAATTCTATAAGTATTAGCTTTTTAATCTGAAACAAATGAACTACTTCGTTTAAAGATTTAAAACCATTGATTTAAAGGTAAAGAGAAGGTGATAACTAGTTTTGTCTTGGATGAAATTTGTTAACCACTTCAGCCAGATGTGTTCTGTCTAAATGCATATAAACTTCCGTAGTGGTAATACTTTCATGGCCCAACATTTGCTGGATAGCGCGTAAGTCGGCGCCATTTTCCAATAAATGTGTGGCAAATGAATGTCTGAAAGTATGCGGACTAATACTTTTTGAAAGATCAATTTTGATAGCTAATTGTTTGATGATTGTAAAAAGCATAGCACGGGTAAGTTGCTTTCCTCTTCGATTGAGAAATAGGATATCTTCAAATCCCTTCTGAATTTTTTGATGACTGCGAACCTGTTTGTGGTAGATGTTGATATATTTTTTATTTACATCACTAATTGGAACAAAACGCTGCTTATCTCCCTTTCCGGTCACTTTAATAAAATCTTCTTCAAAAAATAGATCCGATATCCTGAGTCCGGTTAATTCCGATACCCTAAGCCCGCATCCATAGAGTGTCTCCAGCATGGCTCTGTTACGCTCTCCTTCGGGTTTAGATAAATCAATGGCTTTGATAAGACTGTTTATCTCATCTGTAGAAAGTGTATCCGGGAGTTTTCTGCCTATTTTGGGAGATTCTATTAAATCTAAAGGAGTGTCTTTTCGGTAATCCTCAAAAACCAAATAATTAAAAAAGCTTTTGAGTCCGGAAATTATGCGGGCCTGAGATCTTGGACCTACCTCTTTTGCCACTTCATATATAAAAAGTTGCAAGGTTTCACGATCCAGGGATACAGGAGTTTTATCTATTTCATTGTTTTTTAGGAATAATTTTAGTTTTTCAACATCCCTAATATAATTGGTAATTGAATTAGCCGCTAAACCTCTTTCTATCTTTAAATAGTATTCAAAATCTGTTATGGCCTGATTCCAATTCATACTATAAAGATATTGCTTGTTTCTCTTAATTTTATGTTTCGAGTTTTTTTATCCCCTTAATTCAGATTTACAGTTTGCTGAAGAAGCTGTTTAACCGGTTTTTAATATGCCTATGAATAACCTGATTAACTGGCTAAAATAATATTAAAAGCGAAGGGTATTTCATGTGCTTTTTTTGCACTATACATTTTATTACTTTTAACCTCATGAAAATAATAATTATTAACGGGCCTAATCTTAACCTTCTGGGAAAAAGAGAACCTGAAGTGTATGGCAGTAAAACCTTCGATTCCTACTTTGCAGAACTTCAGTCAAAATTTAGTGAACTACAGCTGGAATATTATCAATCCAATATAGAAGGTGAACTCATAGATAAAATACAGGAAGTTGGTTTTTCCTATGATGGAATCGTGCTTAATGCTGCTGCCTATACCCATACTTCTGTGGGTTTGGGTGATGTTGTGAAAGCGATCAATACTCCGGTAGTTGAAGTTCATATCTCCAATACCCACAAACGTGAGGACTTCAGACATATTTCCTATATCTCTTCAGGTGCTAAAGGAGTTATTCTTGGTTTTGGATTGAAAAGTTATGAATTGGCTATCCAAAGTTTTTTATAAGGTTGCAATTGGTTTTAGGTATTTCTCGTCCATATAGAATGTTCCAAAAGGCAGAAGAGAAGCCAGTATAAGCATAATTATTTTCTTTGGCGCTATTTGCCTTTCCATAGAAAAGATTACGGCAAAAATCATATAGACAATAAATAGAAAACCGTGTACATACCCAATGTATATATTAGGTTCTGTAATGTTTGCCCAATATTTCAAAGGCATACTAAAACTAAATAAAAGCAAATAGGAAATACCTTCCAGAATCGCGCTAATTCGAAATGTTCTAAGCATTAAAATCTAATGTATTTGCTGTGTTAGAGGTGTATAACTTCGCCATAGGCTGCTGCGACCGCTTCCATTACTGCCTCACTCATTGTAGGGTGCGGATGAACGGCCTTCAGGATTTCATGACCAGTTGTTTCTAATTTCCGTGCAACCACGGCCTCTGCAATCATATCTGTTACACCGGCACCTATCATATGGCAGCCTAACCATTCGCCATATTTTGCATCAAAAATCACTTTTACAAAACCATCGGCATTCCCCGAAGCTTTAGCTTTACCACTTGCAGAGAAAGGGAATTTACCAATTTTAAGTTCATAGCCTTTTTCTATAGCTTGTTTCTCTGTGAGGCCAACGGATGCAATTTCCGGCATACAGTAGGTGCAACCGGGAATATTCCCATAATCTAGTGGTTCTACGTGCATTCCGGCTATTTTTTCCACACAAAGGATTCCCTCGGCAGAAGCAACATGTGCAAGTGCCTGACCGGCGGTAACATCGCCAATGGCATAATAACCCGGGATGTTGGTTACGTAGAAATCATTTACAAGAATTTTATCTCTATCGGTAGCGATACCTACTTCTTCCAGGCCAATATTTTCAATATTTGATTTAATGCCCACTGCAGAAAGCACTATATCAGCTTCCAGAATTTCCTCTCCTTTAAGGGTTTTTACGGTAGCTTTAACTCCTTCTCCGGAGGTGTCAACATGAGTGACTTCAGATGACGTTTTAATTTTGACTCCAGCTTTCTTGAAACTGCGTTCCAGCTGTTTCGAAACCTCCTCGTCTTCTACGGGAACAATATTTGGTAAAAATTCAACAACCGTTACCTCAGTACCCATAGCATTATAGAAATAGGCAAATTCAATTCCTATAGCTCCACTTCCTACAACTATCATTTTCTTGGGTTGTTTCTCCAAAGTCATTGCCTTTCGGTAACCAATAATTTTTTCCCCATCCTGAGGTAAAGCCGGTAGTTCCCTGCTTCTGGCTCCTGTGGCAATAATTATATGTTCTGCACCATACTCTGTATCCTTACCTTCCGCATCTGTAACAACTACCTTCTTTCCGGGTGCCAATTTTCCAAAACCATTAATAACTTCAATCTTATTTTTCTTCATTAGAAATTGAACCCCTTTGCTCATTTCATCAGCCACATTTCTGCTTCGTTTGACAACTGCATCAAAATCTTTATCCACCCCATCTACTTTTAGCCCGTAATCTGCGGCATGTTGTAAATATTCAAATACCTGGGCCGATTTCAATAGGGCTTTGGTAGGGATACATCCCCAATTTAAACATACACCACCCAGATTCTCTTTTTCTATAATAGCAGTTTTAAATCCAAGTTGTGATGCTCTTATGGCGGTTACATAACCTCCAGGTCCACTCCCTAAAACAATAATATCGAATTTGCCCATTCCAGTATTTTTTGTGATTAAGATTTATGAGGTCGCAAAGTTACAAAACCAAATTGAAAGCTTTTGAACTTCGTAAAGAATCTTAAATTAATCCTTGAACTTTGCCTTGTTATAGGCCTTTGATTGGCCTTTTGGAATGGAAAGAGAACCCCAGTTTTTACCCTTTATAGTCTTACCAAGTAGTACTATTTGACCAATATGATAGGAATAATGCGCTAATTGCCTGTTTAAGGCCTGTGTAAGCGTATGAGGTTCGTTTCTTATTTTGATTTTATACTCAAAATTCTCCGGATTTATTTGTTTAACGGCATCAAAAAAGCAATTCCAAGCTGTTTCCCATGCAATAAGCATTTCGTTTTTTGTTTTGTATGACGCCTCAAATTCTAGGTCCCTGTTTCTCCATTTTTTTTCACCATCTTCGGTGAGAAAGTTAGTCCACCTGCTAAGCATATTCCCTGATACATGTTTTACTAGTATCGCAATGCTGTTACCGGAACTATCATATTTCCAATGAATGTCCGAATCATCTAGTTGAATAAAGGTTTTGTCGCCAAGGGATTTATAGCGATTGCATTCAAATAATAAACTTTTCAAGTAATCTGCCTGTAAACTCATATTTTACTCTGCCTGGATCAAAACCTGAAATATTTGTATTTAACAGATAGTGGTCTATTGCGCTTCAGGCACAAACTGCAAGGCAGCTCCGTTAATACAATGTCTGAGTCCGGTGGTTTCCCGTGGGCCGTCCTCAAAGACATGGCCTAGGTGGCCGCCACAAACTGCACAATGCTCCTCTGTTCTTTTATACCCAATATTGTAATCTACATCAAAGGCTACGTTCCCCTCAATTTCTCTGTCGAAACTTGGCCAGCCCGTACCCGAATCAAATTTGTGTTCGCTGTTAAATAAAGCTGTTCCACAGCCTGCGCAGACATATGTCCCTGTTATTTTATTTTTTAATAACTCACTGGATCCCGAATTTTCAGTACCAGCTTTTCTGAGTACATAAAACTGTAGGTCCGTAAGTTCTTTACGCCAATCTTGTTCAGATTTTACAACTTTAAATGCCTCTGTTTGTTCTTCCTCTTTTTCAGTTACTGCTTCTTTTTCCTGTGAAACCCCTTTGCATCCCATAGAAATCAAAAGGATAATGCACACATACTTTTTCATACTAATTTAATTTTTCTTTTTCTATTTTTTTTGACAGTTTTGAATTCAAAACCTTGCTAAGTTAAGGATAACTTCATAAAAAAATCCCTGCATTAATATTGCAGGGATGGTTTTTCTTTAATTTATAGAGGCTACTACAGTTGTATTCTGTTAATATCTATTTCCCTTATGTTTAAGCTGCTCATGACTTGTCCAATATTTGAAGTATCCATTTTTGAGGATTGGGCAAATTCAGCCGGTACAATGGCAATTCTAAACACTTGATTATCTGTATCTCCGGCAGAAAGGGTTCCAAGGTCAAAATCTGATTCTAAAAAGACACTTACATCCAGAAATGTAAAGTCATAATTGTATTGAAGCAAACCCTGAGCTAAAATACGGGTTTGAGGTAATAAACGCCAGATATCAAGGGGTTCTCCATTACCATCTTCCGCAACATCCCATAAAATGTATACTAATACAACATCAGATTCGAAAACTTCCACTGTCTGTGGGAATTCATAAAATAGAGAATAGTCATTTCCGGCATCAAAAGTACCTTCAATCTCAAGGACCTGGCCTAATATATTAACCCCGTCCTCACCGTTTAACCCATCAAAACCAGGAGGTCCTGGGGGTCCTGTAGGCCCGTCACATGACAAAATAATTAAGGTTAAAAATGCGCCGAATAGTAGTGTAATATTTTTCATAATAGGAAATGTTTAATGATTAATATTTTAAGTCTGTCTTTTTAATTCTTTAAAATTTTACATATTGTCTTAACCCAGGAAACAAAAAGCGTTCCAAAAATAGATTATACCAAAGGATTATCTTGTAATTCCGTAAAAATTGAGGCTTTGGAGTATTGTATTTCAGATAATTTCCTATTTTTAACAAAAACCCAACTAACTAATTATGATGTTAAGACAACAACGTGTTGTAATTGAAAATATTAATCCTCAGCTTCAATGTGGAGTTTTTTATATTAAGCGAGTTGTTGGAGAATCTGTTACGGTATATGCTGATGTTATAGGAGATGGACATGATATTATTCAGGCAGAACTTCAATACAAACACTCATCCGAGAAATCTTTTAATACGGCACGCATGAAACACCTTGGCGACGATGTCCACAGGGTTTCCTTTAAAGTTCTTAAACAGGGCATTTATATTTACAGAATTTCAGCCTGGGCAGATCATGCTCAAAACTGGCAGCATGGTATCGAGGCCAAGTTAAAGGACGATCAACATGTAAACAGTGAACTTCTAGACGGCGTTCAGCATTTACAAGTTCTGACAAAAAAGATAAGTTCTACTGATAAGAAGTATATAAATGATTTAATTGAATCTTTTGAAAATGAAGATTTATATAAAAATGCTGCTAAAGAAGCTATTTCAGATAAACTACATAAGTTATTTGTTAAATATCCAAATCGTGTTTTGGCCAATACAAGTGAGGACCTTGAGGTTTATGTGGACAGGCTTAAAGCAAATTTCAGTACCTGGTACGAATTTTTTCCAAGGTCTTCTTCCCCTGTGAATGGTAAACATGGCACTTTTAATGATTGCGAGGCTTTACTGCCTAAAATAGCGGACATGGGCTTCGATGTGCTTTATTTCCCTCCAATACACCCAATTGGTGAAGTTAACAGAAAAGGAAAAAACAATACTACAAATGCCGAGGAAGGAGATTCCGGGGTGCCATGGGCAATAGGTTCTAAGCTTGGAGGACATAAGGAAATACATCCGGAGCTAGGTACCGAGGAAGACCTTAAAAGTCTTATGAAAAAAGCTAAAGAACTGGATTTGGAAATTGCATTGGATTTGGCTTTTCAGGCAGCCCCTGATCACCCATATATAACAACTAACCCCGAATGGTTCAGAAAAAGACCAGACGGTACTATACAGTATGCCGAGAACCCACCTAAAAAATATCAGGATATTGTAAACTTCTATTTTGAATCTTCGGCATTTAAAGAACTTTGGTCAGAACTGTTGGCGGTGACACTAAAATGGGTTGAACTAGGAGTACAAATATTTCGAGTAGATAATCCTCATACCAAACCATATTATTTTTGGAATTGGTTAATTGCTGAGGTTAAAAAGAAACATCCCGATGTGCTTTTTTTAGCGGAAGCCTTTTCCAGACCTAAGGTAATGCAGCAGTTGGCCAAGCAGGGATTTTCGCAGTCATACACCTATTTTACATGGAGGGTTCACAAGCACGAAATTATAGAATATATGCTGGAGCTAACCCAAACAGAAATGAAGGAGTATTACCGTCCAAATTTTTGGCCTAATACACCGGATATTAATCCATATCATCTGCAAGGGGCCAATGAGGCTATGCATATTGCGCGTTATACTCTGGCGGCAACTTTATGTGGCAATATTGGAATATACGGACCTGTTTTTGAGTATATGATTTCTGACGCCATGCCAGGAAAAGAAGAGTATCTGAATTCAGAAAAATATGAAGTGAAATTTTGGGATTGGTCTATTAAAAATAAATTAACCCTAGTCATTACTCGTTTAAACCAGGCCAGGAAAAATCATGAGGCATTACAACAAACCAACAATATCAGGTTTTGCAATATAGAGAATCACAATCTTTTAGCATTCTATAAATGGAACGAAGATAAATCGGATGAAGTTTTGGTTATAATTAATCTTGACTCCCATTATTCGCAACGGGGAATGCTACAACTTCCCATTAGCGATTTATCCCTTAATATTGAACAAGGGCTAACAATGCATGATCTTGTCACGGACAATAGTTATATTTGGTATGATGAGTGGAATTTTGTAGAATTACACCCTGCATTGCCATTTCATTTGTTTCACATTAAAAATTAAGAATGTCCAAGAAAAAGCAGGACTCTATTCTACAACCTCCCTACTCATTTAATGTAGCCTGGGAAAATTTGTTGGATGATAAGAAATTTATCAAAGTATTTCTTTCTGATGTCCTTGAGGCCTATGTGGTTAAGCAACGATGGTATGGAGGGAAAGCGAGTAAACTAAAATATATAGAGCTCCGGGAATACTTCAGGATACAGCAGAAGGGTGAAATATATTATGGATTATTGCTCGAAGTGAACTTTGAAGAAGCATTTTACCAGCACTATTTTTTACCCATTGCATTTGTTACAGATGAGAATTTTGCTGAAAAAGAAAGAATTCTGCCACTAAGTATTAACGGACAAGAAGGTTTTATTATAGATGCGATAAACCTTGAAGCTTTCAGGAAGTTAGTTTTCGAGCGTATTGTCAACGCAGAACCAAATGATACTACCCGCGTGAGGTACCATAAAAGCATTGAATTTCATGATAGTGTTTATGAATCATCGCGTTTTATGGGTCTTGAACAGAGCAATACTTCTGTAATAATCAATGATAAATCTGTTATTAAGTTCTTTAGAAGGATATATGCAGATAAAAATCCCGATTTTGAAATGAGTCAGTTCCTTTCGGAGCGCAAAGGGTACAAAAATACGCCGGCATATCAGGGTAGCATAAGCATCATGGACGCAGATAATGTTAACGTTACCATAGCATTAATGCAGGAAATGGTTCCCAATCAGGGCGATGCATGGGATTTTATGTTGAAAGAATTACATAAAATCTTTAGTAACCTTGAAAATAAGGGGATAAACGTTCATCATTTGCCTCGAACGGAATTGTTTAAAAGGTTGAATATAAGGGATGTTCCGCCTGAAATTATTGATTGGGCGGGTTTGAACGTATTCTTAAAACTTCAGGTACTTGCACAGAGAACCGCAGAGATGCATATTGCTTTGGGTTCAGAGTTTGAAGACACTGCATTCACACCCACTCATTTTAATGGAGATTACGAGGTATGGTTAAAGAATAGATTGCTCTACCAATTTCAAAATAGATTAAATACCGTTGAAAATAACCTTCATCGTCTGGAAGGTTTATCGCTCGACTTGGCTAACGAGTTTTTGGAGCGTAAAAATGAAATTAGAAAACGCTTTGTAACCTTTGATTGGACCAAACTCAAAGGAGAAAGGATTCGCGTTCACGGAGATTATCACCTGGGACAAGTATTGGTTCAGGATGATGATTTTTATTTGCTTGATTTTGAAGGAGAGCCAGAAAGTACGATTAGAGACAGGAAGGTAAAGCAGCCGCCTTTAAAAGATATAGCAGGTCTTTTCCGGTCATTTCATTACGCGGTTTATGCAACAATTTTCAACCATATGGAGGAATATGCATATTCACAGGAAGATCTTTTTCTGGCAGGGGAGATTCTATATCGTTATTTTATTGGGGTCTTTCTGGAGACCTATGCCACCCTTATACAGGAACATAATATAAATATCGGTTATCGTCAGGAGCGAATATTTCTTTTGGAGTATTGCATGCTTGAAAAGGCAGTTTACGAACTTGGATATGAAATGAATTCAAGACCCAGATGGGCCGTAATACCATTGCAGGGTATTATGAGTATTATTAACGAACCTAACTAACAACACAAATATGGGCAATGTAATTCCCTATAGCTTATTAACGGATTTTGATATCAATCTTTTTAAAGCGGGCAAGCATTATCGGCTTTATAATCATTTGGGTTCACATCCAATGAAACACAAGGGTAAGAAGGGGACATATTTTGCTGTTTGGGCACCTACGGCCAAATCGGTTTCCGTAATTGGCGATTTTAATTTCTGGGTAGAAGGAGAGCATCAGCTTAATGTAAGATGGGATGAAAGTGGTATTTGGGAAGGGTTTATTCCGGGAGTAGAGCAAGGTGCTTTGTATAAGTATAAAATACATTCAAATAATAACGATATAAAAACTGAGAAAGCAGACCCTTTTGCAAGATATTGTCAACATCCACCGAATACGGCCTCGGTAGTATGGGATAATGCTTATAAATGGAAGGATAAGAATTGGATGGATACGCGTGAGACCAAAAATAGTTTGGACAAACCTTATTCAGTATATGAAGTTCATCTTGGATCCTGGAAACGTACTAAGGAGAATGATTTTATGTCTTATGTAGATCTGGCAGAAGACCTTGTTAAATACTTAAAGGAAATGAATTTTACGCATGTAGAATTCATGCCGATTATGGAATATCCTTATGATCCTTCATGGGGCTATCAGCTTACGGGCTATTTTGCGCCTACATCCAGATTTGGTAAACCAGAAGATTTTAAACTCCTTGTTGATAAACTTCATCAAAATGATATTGGGGTCATCCTGGATTGGGTACCTTCCCATTTTCCTGAAGATGCCCATGGTTTAGGATTTTTTGACGGCTCCAGCCTGTATGAGAATCCTGACAGAAAAAGGGGATATCATCCGGATTGGAAAAGTTTGATCTTTAACTATGGCAGAAACGAAGTTCGGGCATTCCTCATAAGTAACGCCAACTTTTGGTTGGACCAGTATCATGCAGATGGTCTTCGTGTTGACGCGGTTGCATCAATGTTATATTTAGATTATTCTCGTGAAGAAGGTGAGTGGGAGCCAAATATTTATGGCAACAATGAGAACCTTGAAGCTATATCGTTTATCCGCGAACTCAATCAAGAGGTGTATAGTAGTTTTAAAGGGATTCAAACCATCGCCGAGGAATCAACTTCCTTCTCCATGGTCTCAAAGCCAGTAAGTATAGGAGGTCTAGGATTTGGAATGAAGTGGATGATGGGTTGGATGCATGATACCCTGGAATACTTTAAAAAAGAGCCTATTTACAGAATGCACCACCAAAATGACCTTACATTTAGCATGACCTATGCCTTTACCGAAAACTTCATGTTGCCTTTTTCCCACGATGAGGTAGTATATGGAAAGCAGTCTTTATTATATAAAATGCCTGGAGATGAATGGCAAAAATTCGCTAATTTAAGATTGCTTTATGGATATATGTTTACTCACCCCGGTGCTAACCTCATATTTATGGGTGCAGAGTTTGGGCAGTCTTCCGAATGGAATTTTCAGCAGAGCCTTGATTGGCATTTGTTAGAATATGATTTTCACTCTGGTATTCAGGAGTTGGTAAAGGACCTAAATAAGCTTTATCGTTCATCACCTGCCCTTTATGAAAAACAATTCAGCCCTGAAGGATTTCAGTGGATTGATTACGGAGATTATGACAATTCTGTACTTACGTATATCCGCCGCGGTCACGATCCTAAAAATGATCTAATTATAGCCTGTAATTTCACTCCGGTCATTAGAGAAGGATACCGAGTAGGAATTCCAAAAAAGGGAACTTTAAAGGAGGTTTTTAATAGTGATGCGAAAAAATATGGTGGAAGCGGAAGTAAAAATACCGGCATAAAAGTTTCCAAAACACCATGGCATGGTCATAAAACTTCTGTTGAAATTACAATTCCACCACTTGGGATGGTTGTTTTCCAATAAATCTGCACAACTATA
>CBDTVT010000051.1:0-17628 GCA_965364275.1 uncultured Eudoraea sp.
TGTCTTACCACCTGGTCTGCTGCTTCGTAAGTTAAAGTACCAGATTTAGATACAATTCCAATAGTTCCTTTCTTAAACACAAAACCGGGCATAATACCAACTTTGGCCTCTTCCGGTGTAATTACTCCCGGGCAATTTGGACCTATTAAAGTGCAATCTCTATCTTTAATATAATTATTGACCTTAACCATATCAGCTATCGGAATACCCTCAGTAATTGTAATTATGACTTTTATTCCAGCATTTGCAGCTTCCATGATTGCATCTGCCGCGAATGCCGGTGGCACAAAAATGATTGTGGTATCTGCACCAACACTTTTAACAGCATCCTCAACTGTATTAAAAACAGGTTTTCCAAGGTGTTCGTGACCACCTTTGCCAGGAGTAACTCCTCCAACTACATTCGTACCATAGGCTATCATCTGTTCTGAGTGAAAAGTGCCTTCACTACCGGTAAAGCCTTGAACAATTATCCTGGAATCTTTATTTACTAATACGCTCATTGTTAATTTGTCTTTTTAGTTATACAAAAATATATTTTTGAAAACTATTTTTGGGTGGTTAATACTTATTGTTTTTTTAAATCTTTTAAAATTGATGGAAGACTGCGCAGATGGGCTAATTCTCTGAATTTTTCTCTAGCCTCACCAGCCGGACTTCCCAAGTAACTTTTACCTCCTTCCAGAGATCTGCCAATACCGGCCTGTGCCATTATTACGGCTTTCTTTCCTATGGTAATACCGCTTATTATCCCAACCTGACCCCAAATAGTAACTTCATCTTCGATTACAACACAGCCTGCAATCCCGGTTTGCGAAGCAATCAAACACTTTTCTCCAATTACCGTATCATGTCCTACCTGAATCTGATTATCGAGCTTGCTGCCTTTCTTTATTGTGGTATCGCCCGTAACGCCCCTGTCTATTGAGCAAAGCGAACCAATATCTACATAGTCTTCTATTACAACACGTCCACCGGAAAGTAACTTATCATAGCCATCTGGCCTGTTTTTATAATAGAAAGCATCCGCTCCAAGAACTGTTCCGGCATGAATAGTGACATGATCGCCAATGATACAATTATCATATATACATACATTGGAATGAATAGTACATTGATCACCTATTGTAACATTATTACCAATAAAGACATTCGGCTGAATATGGGTATTCTTTCCAATTCTGGCAGATTTGGAAATCAATAAATCGGATTTTTCAAAAGGCTTAAAATAATTAGTAAGTATATTAAAATCTCTAAAGGGGTCCTCGGATATCAGTAATGCTTTACCAGTGGGGCAATCAACTTTTTCATTTATTAATACTACAGTTGCTTTAGAACTTAATGCTTTGTTGTAATACTTTGGATGATCTACAAAAACAATGTCTCCTTCTTCCACAACATGTATTTCGTTCATCCCATAAATAGAATAATCATCCGTTCCTATATATTCAGAATTGATGATCTCTGCAATTTGTTTTAGAGTATATGGCTTTGGAAATTTCACAAAAAGTTTATCAAAATTAACAATTTAATATATCAATTAACACTAAATATAAAATACTCTAATATATTTAAATACAAGTATTTATATATATAAATCTATTTTGCTCTCTCCATATAAGAGCCCTTTTCAGTATCAATTTTAATTTTATCACCTTCATTAATAAAAAGTGGTACATTTACTTTGGCTCCAGTCTCAACAACAGCAGGTTTAGATGCATTTGTAGCTGTATTTCCCTTAAGCCCGGGTTCTGTATGAGTGACTTCCAAAATGACACTAGCGGGCATATCAACGGATAATGGCATACTATCCTCCGTGTTAAACATTATAGTAACTATTTCGCCCTCTTTTAAGAGTCCCGGTGCATCAAGAATACCTTCCTGAAGTGAGATTTGATTATAATCATCAGTATTCATAAAATGATAGGTTGAGTCATCAGAATATAAAAATTGATAAGACCTTGTTTCCACACGTACATCTACAATTTTATGTCCTGCAGAGAAGGTATTATCCAAAACTTTTCCGCTTGTTACACTTTTAAGCTTTGTTCTCACAAATGCAGGTCCTTTACCTGGTTTTACGTGTAAAAACTCAGTAATCTTATAAATATCATTGTTGTACTTGATGCACAATCCTTTTCTAATATCGGATGTATTTGCCATAGATAATTAATTTGTACTAAAATAGCCTTTCATTATTCCCCTTTGGGAATCACGAATAAACTGCAAGATTTCATCTCTCTCCGGCGTAGCCTCCATTTCTGCTTCAATGATCTGTACAGCCTGTGAATTGTTATAATTCTTCTGATAAAGTATTCTGTAAATATTCTGTATCTCCCTAATTTTGTCTGAATTAAATCCTCTTCTTCTCAGTCCGACAGAATTTATTCCAACATATGACATTGGTTCTCTTGCGCCTTTGACATAAGGAGGAACATCTTTACGAACTAAAGATCCACCAGTTACAAAAGCATGATTACCAATTGAAACAAATTGATGCACAGCAACCAGACCTGCAAGAATAACATTATCGCCAATGGTTACGTGCCCGGCAAGGGTTGAGTTATTGGAGAAAATACAATTATTCCCCACAAAACAGTCGTGAGCAATATGGCAATAGGCCATAATAAGACAATTTTTACCAATCACTGTTTTCATTCTGTCATGGGTACCCTTGTGAATGGTAGCACACTCTCTGATTGTGGTGTTGTTACCAATTACCACTGTGGTTTCTTCTCCTTCATATTTCAAGTCCTGTGGTGGAGCTGATATTACCGCGCCTGGGAAAATATTGCAGTTCTTTCCTATGCGGGCACCTTCCATAATAGTGACATTAGAGCCTATCCAGGTACCATCGCCAATTATCACATTGTTATGGATGGTTGTAAATGGTTCTATAACCACATTTTTTGCAATTTTAGCTCCCGGGTGGACGTAGGCAAGTGGCTGATTCATGCTAAACTTCTTGTTTTGTTTTCACGATTTGGGCCATTAACTCTGCTTCGGATACCAATTTTCCATTAGCATATGCATAAGCCTGCATATGGCAGATTCCTCTTCGTATTGGTGAAATAAGATCGCACTTAAAGATTAATGTATCTCCGGGGACTACTTGTTGTTTAAATTTAACATTGTCGATCTTCATAAAGAAAGTAAGATAATTTTCAGGGTCAGGAACGGTATTTAAAACCAGTATTCCTCCGGTCTGTGCCATAGCCTCAACCTGAAGAACTCCTGGCATAACAGGGGCTCCGGGAAAATGTCCCACGAAAAATGGTTCGTTCATGGTGACATTTTTTACACCAACCACATGAGAATCTGAAAGTTCCATAATTTTATCAACCAACAGAAAAGGTGGCCTGTGTGGCAACATTTTCATGATTTGGGTGACGTCCATTAATGGAGGCTGATTTAAATCGAATTTGGGAACCTTATTCCTTTTTTCTAATTTAATTATTTTGGACAGTTTTTTAGCAAACTGAGTGTTTACGTAATGTCCGGGTTTATTAGCAATTACTTTCCCTTTAATTCTTGTTCCCGCCAATGCTAAATCTCCAATTACGTCTAATAGTTTATGCCTGGCAGCCTCGTTTGGTTGATGCAATGTCAGATTATCTAAAATACCATTGGGCTTTACCGATAGTTTTTTCTTATTAAAAGCCTTTTCAAGTTTCTTCATGGTGGGAGCAGAAATTTCCTTGTCTACATAAACAATGGCATTGTTCAAATCACCACCTTTTATTAGCCCATTCTCCAATAACATTTCCAATTCATGAAGAAAACTAAATGTCCTGGCGTCTGCAATTTCCTTTTTAAAATCTGCTATTCTCTCCAGAGTAGCATTCTGTGTACCAAGAACCTTGGTGCCAAAATCTACCATGGTCGTTATTTTGTAATCCTCCGAAGGAATTATCGTTATATCGCTTCCGGAGGCTTCATCTTTATACGTAATTACTTCTTTAACCACATATTCTTCCCTATCGGCTTCCTGTTCTACAATTCCGGCCTTTTCTATCGCCTCTACAAAAAACTTGGAAGATCCATCCATGATGGGTGGTTCAGGGGCATCCAATTCTATTAAAACATTATCTATTTCCATGCCAACCAATGCTGCAAGAACATGTTCTGAGGTTTGAATCTTAACTCCTCTTTTCTCCAGATTTGTTCCTCTTTGGGTGTTAACCACATAATTCGCATCTGCTTCAATAATTGGTTCCCCTTCAAGATCTACGCGCTTAAAAGCAAAGCCGTGGTTCTCGATTGCAGGAACAAATTTCATGGTAACGTTCTCACCGGTATGCAAACCCACCCCGGTTAATGTTACTTCATTTGCTATTGTACGTTGTTTTGCCATACTTTATTTATCGTCACTTTTTTTTTCCAAATCATTAATCCTGTTGACCAGTTTTGGTAGGTTTTTAAAATGAACATAGGATTTATTGTAGTCTGCATAGTTAAATGCAGGTGATCCCTGTATGAATTCATCGTCCTTCAAATTACGACCTATACCTGATTGGGCCTGTATCCTAACCCTGTCGCCAATAGTTATGTGTCCAACAATACCAACCTGCCCTCCAATCTTGCAATTTCTTCCAATTTTTGTAGACCCCGCTATACCTGTCTGTGCTGCTATAGCCGTATGCTCTCCAATCTCAACATTATGAGCAATCTGAATTTGGTTATCAAGTTTTACACCATTTCTAAGAATAGTTGATCCAAGTGTTGCCCTATCTATGGTGGTTCCTGCGCCAACATCCACATTTTCCCCCAGAATTACATTCCCGGTTTGAGGTACTTTACTGTATTCACCATTGGAATTCGGTGCAAAACCAAAACCATCTGCACCAATAATAGCCCCACTATGAATTACGCATCCCTTTCCGATAATTGTTTCTGAATAAATTTTGGCTCCTGCAAAAATCAGAACATCATCCGCTATCGTCACATTATCACCTATATAGACATTAGGGTAAATTTTGACATCATTCCCAATTTTTACATTGTTTCCTATATATGAAAAAGCACCCAAATAGAAATTTTCTCCGTAACTAGCAGATTCTGATAAAAATATTGGCCTCTCCAGTCCCGTTTTGTTGTTCTTAACCTGATTGTAATATTCTAATAATTTTGAAAAAGATTCGTAGGCATCATCAACCTTAATCAGGGTAGTAGAAATAGCCTGCTCAGGCACAAAATCTTTATTTACAAGTGTAATTGATGCTTCGGTGCTGTATATATAAGATGTGTATTTAGGATTAGCCAAAAAAGTTAATGAACCAATTTCTCCCTCTTCAATCTTAGCCAATTTATGCACCGCGACATCCGGGTTGCCTTCTATCTCACCCTCCAAAATACCTGCAATCTGACTAGCTGTAAATTTCAAATTTTTCTATTATTTAACCCTGTGCTTAGATGCAGACAAAAGTAAGAAAAATTGATTAATGGTATTACGCAAGATTTCCGTATATAAGTCCCTATATATTAGCGTATTAAGACTTTCAAAACGCTTTTAAGAAATTGGAGGTAGCCAACATTTAGAATATTAAAGCTAAAGATCATCTTTTGGATAGCAGATATAATATTTAGTTACCGTCTCAGATAAAGCGGTTAAATTTAAATGATCCGATGCTTTAGCAACATCCATCAATTTACCCTTGCTACGCAAAATATTTATGTTCTGACTATACTGATTATAGGCCTTATTCTCTATAATTCCCCGGAATACAAAGTAGGCGGTCTCTGAATCACTCAACTTATATTTGGCCTTAAAACCCTCAAAAAGTTCCTTAAATTTATTTTCCTTTTCAGGTTTGTCCTTAAGTCTTATATTCAGAAGTCTTCGATTAAGAATCATACCGCATAGTTTTGACAAAACAAAGTCAGTACTGTGCTGCCATTGTTTTATTGCCGCTAATATATCAGTGTCATCAAGACTTGCAAAAAGGTCTAAAACCTCTATATTAAAACTCGTCTTGTCTATTTTGTTTTTCAAAAAGAACATGAGAGGCGGACTACAAGCCAATTCAAACTTCATTTCAACCAATTCCTTTGCCCTCTGCAGTGTCTTAATTAGTAATTGCTCAGCTACTATTCCTGTTTTATGAAGGTATACCTGCCAATACATAAATCTTCGCGCCATTAGAAATTTCTCTACGGAATAGATCCCTTTTTCCTCAACAACCAATATGCCATCAACAACGTTCAACATGGTTATTAAACGCTCTGCATTTATATTTCCCTCTGCAACGCCGGTATAAAAACTATCCCGCTTTAAATAGTCTAGTCGGTCCATATCCAATTGACTACTGACCAGTTGATTCAGGAATTTTTTTCTATAAGAGCCTTTAAAAATTTCAATTCCTAAAGTTAAACTTCCGTTAAACTTGCGATTAAGCACCTCCATAAATATGTGCGAAATTGATTCATGATTTATTCCTTCTACCAAACTATGCTCCATAGCATGTGAAAAAGGGCCATGGCCAATATCATGTAATAAAATGGCGCATAATAATCCTTGAGCCTCCTCTTCTGTAACCTCAACCCCCTTAAAACGAAGTAGTTGTATTGCTTCCTGCATTAAATGCATACTACCTAATGCATGGTGAAAACGAGTATGATGTGCCCCCGGATAAACCAGATAGGATAGCCCCATTTGGGAAATACGGCGAAGCCTTTGAAAATATGGGTCCGCTATCAGGTTAAAAATTAGAGCATTTGGAATTCTAATAAATCCGTAAATTGGATCATTGAATATTTTAAGCTTGTTTGATTTTGACAAAATAGCTATTGTTTTCAACAGTAAAGATAAGGACTAAATGAACAAGATAACAATCCTCTGGGTAGATGATGAAATAGATTTGTTAAAGCCCCATATTATTTTCCTGGAAGGTAAAAATTATCAGGTAGTAACCTGCAAAAGCGGTCAGGATGCATTGGAAGAAATTAGAACCCGGAATTTTGATATTGTTTTTCTTGATGAGAATATGCCGGGAATTTCCGGTTTGGAAACATTAAATGAAATTAAAATTATAGATGCTACCCTTCCGGTTGTGATGATTACCAAAAGTGAGGAGGAGTATATCATGGAAGAGGCTATTGGTTCAAAAATTGCCGACTATCTTATAAAACCAGTAAATCCTAATCAAATACTTCTCTCTCTTAAAAAAAACCTGGATCACTCTCGTTTGGTATCAGAAAAGACCACTTCCAACTATCAGCAGGAGTTCAGAAAGATCTCGATGGACCTATCTATGGTCAATTCTTATGAGGAGTGGGCAGATCTTTACAAGAAACTTATTTATTGGGAATTACAATTGGAAGAAATTGAAGATTCCGGGATGTTTGAAATTTTGGAGTCTCAGAAAGTTGAAGCTAATAATCAGTTCTGTAAATTTATTGAGAAGAACTATGCTGACTGGTTTCATGATGGTGACGGACCAGTAATGTCTCATACCTTGTTTAAGGAATTAATTCTGCCTGAAATCAAGGATACCCCTACCCTCTTATTGGTAATAGACAATTTAAGGTATGATCAGTGGTTTGCATTCGAAGATGTGCTAACACCGTATTACAAGAAAAGCAAGGAAATGCCATATTACAGCATTCTGCCCACGGCAACGCAATATGCGCGGAACGCTATTTTCTCTGGCCTAATGCCCCTGGGAATGGAAAAAAAATACCCCGATTGGTGGAAGAACGATACTGACGAAGGAGGAAAGAATTTATTTGAGGACAAATTCCTGGGGGAACAATTAAAACGATTGGGACTTAATATACAATGGGAGTACCATAAAATAACTAGTCTGAAACAAGGTAAACATCTTTCTCAAAACTTTCGTTCACAAAAGAAAAACGACCTTACGGTTCTTGTATACAATTTTGTGGACATGCTTTCACATTCCAAAACTGAGATGGATGTTATTAAAGAATTGGCCTCCAATGATAAGGCTTATCGCTCCTTAACCAATAGCTGGTTTAAGAATTCACCACTTCTTGAGATTATTCAACAAGCCCAGAACATGGGATTAAAACTTGTTATTACCACAGATCATGGTACAATAAATGTTAAACAGCCTTCAAAAGTGATTGGAGACAAAGAGACCAGTCTTAATCTTAGATACAAAACTGGCAGGAGTCTAACTTATAATGACAATGATGTATTAGAAGCCAAGGACCCTGCTAATATTTATTTACCAAGCATTACAATGAGTAGCTCATTTATTTTTGCAAAAAATGACCTGTTTTTTGCTTACCCCAATAATTACAACCACTATGTGAGCTATTACAGAAATTCTTATCAGCATGGGGGTGTTTCCCTGGAGGAAATGATTATACCATTTGTGGTTCTGGAGCCCAGATAAACATATTTGTATTTTATCAATTCTTTGATTCTACCAGAGGTCTGATTAGACCTATTACTAAACTTTACACATTAAAGATTGTTTTAAATCGGTTTATCTGGAAATCCTTTGGTAATTAAAAAAGCTATTTCGGACATTTAAAGTGAGGCTTCGTCCTTTGTTATTTTCTAAATCTTTGAATTTCAACTTTATTTGGCATTAAACTTTGAAAGTGGGATGTAAAGCGCTAAATATATAAGGCTTTACTCAATACACTATTATATACCTGAATACTAACTTTAAAACAACCATAGAATGAGAAAAGGAATTACATTTTTAGCGGTATGCATTTTGAGCTTTCAATTTGCAATGGCGCAGCCAATCACGACCCATCAATATAGGAAGGTAGCACCTGAAAATGTGCAGGAGTATTTAAAAAGAGAAACTACGTATTGGGCTAAATGGGCAGAAAAGGAAGTTACACAAGGGAACTTAACATTTTGGGCCATTTTACATAGAGTCGGAGGTGTAAACCAAGATACCAGCCCGAATATCCTTATTATTAACACCTTTAAGGATATTGATAAAGGAGCAGATTGGGGAAGCATAGACACAATGTTTCCAGATGTTAAAATGGAAGATATTGGAACAGGGGGTATAAGCACTAATATTCATCATGTATTTCTTAGCAACCTTCCCAACCATATTCGGGCGGAAAATACAACGGATGATGATTATAATTTTGTACGGATCATTTATCACGACACAAAAAATACAGGGCAGCATCTTGCTTTTGAAGCCGAGAAATGGAAACCTATGATAGAACAGGCCATGAAGGAAGGTAAGACAACTATGAAAGGTTGGGGTAATCAGGCCATCATTTCTCCGGTTACTTCTACGTTCACTTATGACAGTTATTCTTATGATATATTTTCCTCTTTACAAGAGGCATTATCACCTCCCTTTAGTGATGACTGGACCGCACCTGAAGGATTCTGGGATGGTTTTCAGGACAACTATAACAAACGTAATTCCAACGTTTACAGAGTCGTTGCAGCTACATCTGCTCCTTCCGAGTAAACAAGCCTGAAAGGATTAAAGACAAATGGAAAGCCCTGAATATTTTTTCAGGGCTTTTTTTGGATATTAAACAAAGCGTAACCGCTTTAAGGGCAAACATTTTGTATATCTGGTTTTTTTAGTCTTTGATAAAAAATGAATATTATTCGGACAATAAATGCGGTCTTTAGTCCTTGATGGTTTGCGTTATATTATTAATAATCATCAATTTATGATAAAATAAATTAATTGGTTAATATTAACAAATAACTTCAGGATTATGGAACTAGATGAACAAAAATTACATGCTTTATTAGGTCAAGTTGTGGTGGAAATGGGTGCTGCTGCCAACGGTCCTCTTATTACTATTGGAGATAAGCTTGGACTGTACAAATCACTATCAGAATTAGGACCAATGTCTGCTGCTCAATTGGCAAAAGCAACAGAAACTGCCGAAAGATATGTCAAGGAATGGCTGGCAGCTCAGGCGGCATCAGGTTATGTAGAATACGATAATGTAAATGACACATTCTTTATGACTCCGGAACAAACAGCAGCTTTTGGTGATAAAAATAGCCCTGTGTTTATGACTGGTGCGTTTTATGCAATTACCTCACTTTATCACGATGAACCTAAAATGGTAGAAGCATTTAAATCGGGAGAAGGTATTTCCTGGGGAAATCATAATAAATGTTTGTATTGTGGGACTGAAAAATTTTTTAGCCCCTCATATGAGGGTAATTTAATCTCAAGTTGGATTCCGTCACTTAGTGGGGTTGAAGAAAAACTTAAAAAAGGTGCAAAGGTTGCTGATATTGGTTGCGGACATGCAGCTTCTACTATTATTATGGCCAAAGCATTTCCAAATTCCACATTCATTGGAATTGACTTTCACGACAAATCTATTGAGCATGCCAAAGCAAAAGCCTCAGGATTGAATAATATTTCCTTTCAAGTTTCCACTGCAAAAGAACTTCCCGGCGATGGCTATGACCTTATTACATTCTTTGACTGCCTTCATGACATGGGAGACCCGGTTGGAGCATGCGCTCATGTAAAAGAAGCCTTGAAGCCTGATGGTACCTGTATGATTGTTGAACCATTCGCTCATGACACTTTAAAAGATAATCTCAATCCTGTGGGAAGGGCTTTTTATGCATTTTCCACACAGCTTTGTGTACCTTGTTCTATTAACCAGGAAGTTGGGTTGGCACTCGGCGCGCAAGCAGGTGAAAAACGGTTAAAGGACGCAATTACTTCGGGTGGTTTTAGTCGTTTCAGACGTGCAACTGAAACCCCATTTAATTTAATTTTAGAGGCACGACCTTAAAGAAAAGAAACAAAATTCATTTAGACTAAATACCAACTTTTCTTTGGTAAAAAATTATCATTATTCGGACATTATTTGATGGCTTTAGTCCCTGAATTGTTGAATAACTCTCTATTTATACTTATAATCATTTTCAAATCATATAAAAAATACAATATTCATGGAAACAATAAAATGGCCTGTTAAAAAGGAAGAATTACATTCACATCATTTTGACTCTACCATGTGGAATGATTTTAAATTCCGGGATGATGATATTGTAATATCTACCTATGCTAAATCTGGTACAACGTGGGTACAACAGATCATCTCTCAACTAATCTTCAACGGGGAAACCGGACATCCAGTTGCGGAAATGTCACCCTGGGTTGATTTACGCATTCCGCCAAAACATGTGAAAATACCAGCTCTTGAAGAACAGAAACACAGAAGGTTTATTAAAACCCATTTACCGGTAGAAAATCTGAATTTTTCACCCAAAGCCAAATACATTTATATTGGACGAGATGGACGAGATGTTTTATGGAGTTTATATAATCATCATACTACAGCAAATGAGAAATTTTATGGAGCCCTTAATGAAACTCCGGATTTGGTGGGTCCGAAAATAGGAAAACCAGGGGATTC
This sequence comes from uncultured Eudoraea sp., assembly GCA_965364275.1. Lineage (GTDB taxonomy): Bacteria > Bacteroidota > Bacteroidia > Flavobacteriales > Flavobacteriaceae > Eudoraea. The sequence goes on from CBDTVT010000051.1 coordinate 11,356, forward strand.
TGTTGTTGATTACTATCATGAATGGCTCGATAGGGATGGCTTTCCTTTCTGGTCTCTGTGGGATAATTTAAATAGCTGGTGGGCTATCAGGGATTTGCCTAATGTGATGCTGCTTCATTTTACCAATTTAAAAAATGACATGCCTGGTGAAATAAGAAAAATGGCTGCCTTTCTTGATATTCCTATTGATGAATCAAAATGGAAAGATATCTTAAACCACTGTAGTTTTGATTATATGAAGAAGAATGCCGCACTAAGTGTTCCATTGGGCGGTGCTATGTGGGAGGGTGGTGCCAAGACATTTATCAATAAAGGATCGAATGGCCGGTGGAAAGATCTACTCCCCGAAGAGGAATCGGCTAAGTACGAAAAAATAGCAGCCGAAAAGCTATCACCTGCCTGTGCACATTGGCTCGCTACCGGAGAATAATATTAGCCATTTTATTTTGAGTTACTTCAATGAGAAAATCAAATTACTAAACTAAAACCAAACATATTAATTATGGAAAATATAAAGCTTATCGCAAGATTTTTAATACATGAAGGCAAAGAGGAAAAATTTAAAAGTATTGCAGCTCAATGCCTGAAAATTGTAAATGAGAAGGAAAAAGATACCACCTTGCAGTACGATTGGTATTTTAATGCTAATGGAAATGAATGTGTAGTTAGAGAAACGTATACAGATTCTAATGCAATATTTCTTCATCTGGGAAACCTGGGAGATTTACTTGGTCAGCTCCTTCAGATAGCAGACTTTTATCCCGAGATTTACGGGAGTCCCTCTGAAGAATTGCTAAGTGCCGTTAAAGATATGAACCCTAAAATTTATTCTTTTTATCAGGGTCTTTAATCTGATTAGCTGTTAGGTCTAAAGTTTCTTGCTTCAAGGTCATCATAATGGCCTGTTTATAAATTCGAAGTTTTTTCCGGATAAATATCCCTTTATTGGAAGTTTATCCTCGTGAATTAATAAAATTTAACATAATTACTGATTATCTTTGAGTGGCGCAGTTCTGTACTTATGTCAGGATTCCTACTTTAATCTAAAAAGATAACAAAATTATGATTAGAATTATTGCTATTACTGCTCTGCTTTTTTTTAATGGATACCTTCTTAAAAGCCAATCAGACAAACCGAAATTGGTTGTGGGAATCGTGGTAGATCAAATGAGATTTGATCATCTTTACAAGTATCAGGAGAGGTTTTCTAACGGTGGGTTTAAACGCATAATGCGAGAGGGATTTAACTATAAAAACACTCAGTATAACTATATTCCAACGGTGACTGCTGCCGGACATGCATCTATATATACAGGAACAACCCCATCTACTCATGGAATAATTGGAAATACGTGGTATCAGAGGAGTTCAAAACAGATCATTACAAATATTGGGGATACTAACGAACTTATTGTTGGAACAGCGGCCATTAATAGCTATGGTGCGTCTCCAAGAAATCTGTTAACAACAACGATTACGGATCAATTGAGAATGGGAACTAATTTTAGGGCTAAAGTAATAAGTGTTTCCTTAAAAGACCGTGGTGCTATCTTACCTGGTGGACATGCGGCTAATGCGGCATATTGGCATGACTGGAAATCGAGTCCTGGTTATTTTGTGAGCAGCTCTTATTATATGGATGAATTGCCTAATTGGGTTACCAAATTTAATAAATTGGAAAAGTCAGATTCGTATTTAACAGATTCATGGAGCACCTTATACCCAATAGATTCCTATACTATGAGCGCCCCGGATGACAATAATTATGAACGTGCCATTGGAGGTAAAACAAGCCCAACATTTCCATATGATTTTAAGAGCATGCGGGAGCGCTATAAGGAAATTGGCTCAGAATATCAATTGATTTGGGTTACTCCTGCAGGAAATTCTTTGTTAACAGATTTTGCCATAGAAGCTATTAAGAACGAAGGTTTAGGGACAGACGATGTACCAGATTTTATTAATATAAGTTATACAGTTACTGATATTATTGGGCACACTTTTGGACCTCAGTCTGTTGAGTATGAAGATGTAATTTTAAGATTGGACAGGGATATTGAAAATTTATTAAAATCTCTGGATGCGACGGTTGGTACAGGAAATTATTTACTGTTTTTAACCTCTGATCATGGATCAGTTCCTGTTGCTTCTTATTTAGCAGATAATAAGCTCCCTGCGGGACTAGCTAATGTACAAAAAAATGAGGCTGCTCTTCTGAGCCATTTGAATTCAAAATATGGCACGAATCAATGGATTGAAAATTTCGATGGAGAGTCGGTTTATTTAAATCGGGATTTAATTAAACAAAAGAAATTATCTCTTAGAGCTGTACAACAGGAAGCTGCAGATTTTCTGATAACCCTTGAAGAAGTTACCGGAGCACTTACCGCATCCGATCTGCAATCACAAAGTTATGGTTATGGAATAAAGCAAAAGCTCCAAAACGGCTATCATTCCAAAAGATCCGGAGATGTCCTTTTGGTATTTAAACCAGGTTTTGTTCAGAATTTGGACCCCAGAATAACCATGCAAAGAGTTAAAGGTACTACCCATGGTTCAGGGTATGCATACGACACTCACGTACCCATGCTGTGGTTCGGGAATTCTATTCCTAAAGGTAAATCTGTAAGAAAAGTATCCGTAGTCGATATTGCCCCTAGCATTGCACAGATGTTGGATATACAATATCCTAGTGGAACCACAGGCGAACCTTTGATAGAACTATTTGAATGATATAATTCTTTAGAAAAAAGGAAAGAATAGGGTCTTTATTTTAAAAAGATAACGGAGAATTAAAATATATTGCAAATAGGATTTTATTTTAACCTTGCCTCATTTAATATCTCCTTTCTGTACGTGGTGTCATTTGCTAAAACGTCAAAAAAGTCGTTGATGAACCTTCTTGCAGTGGCAAATTCTTTTGGATCTTCAAAGCTTGATTCTAAATCATTAACAATAGTCAACATTTTAATTTTATTATTTAGAAATTCTTTTCTCACAGATTGGTATATAACTGGGTCGCGTTTAAAACCCCGATATAATCTATGAGTGACATCGGTTATACTTAGTACTTGACCTTGAACCTGTGAGACTACAGCATAGCTGGCATCTACCAATCCTGACATATCAAAATCATATGGTACAGGCATAATATTGCCTTCAACAAATAAAAGCTTTTCATTATGCCGATAAGCAGATGAATAATCGGTATTGCCAATCATATACTGAAAAAAGTCGTTTCTAACAGAACAAAGATCATTCTGTTGTAGCGGATGTACAGACCTCTTAATTTGCTTACCGTCACACCTGTCTTTCAATCTATCAATATCTTCTATAAAAAATCCTTTTACTGTATAGGTTTTAACTTTCTGTCCTTTTTCATCAGTAAAATCAATGTCTAATAACCTCGTATTAAAATGATATGGAGAGACAAGTTCATATAACTTATAAGCCATATATTCCTTTAAAACTTTATCATTATAGTCATTTTGCAATACACAAGGAAGTACGAGTTTTAGTTTCTTATTTCCTTCAAACAATGTTCCGGCCGTAACTGATTTCTTAATTTTCATTTTCACTGGGGGGAAATAGCAATTTTCCCTCCTGTAATTCCCCCTTGCCCTAATTTTAACCTCCAAAGTATTCCAGGAATCATCGCTTGTCATATATTCAATTTCGCTATCAATATATGTACTGTCATTCGTTTCTTTTCTTAGAACTTTATTGGAATACCTTAATTTTACGGGTATTGGATCATTAGTAAGAAAGAGCTCAGTGACCTGATTAGCTTGGTCGGTATTCACCAATTCCTGTGAAAAAGTGGTTCCAACAAAATGAAGATATGTAAAAAGGAATAGGTATATGGTTTGCTTATTCACCAGATTGTAGTTAGATTTACTTTCATAAGTTAATACATTTTAAGCTATTAGTCGATATCTTACCATATTAAATTACAGAACATTAATTGTATTGATTGTTTCAATAGCAATTACGTTTCTGGCTTTTAAGTTTAATTTAAACTTCTATGTTGATCTTACTATGTTAAGTATTGCCATAATATTTCCTCTGGTCTTTACCATACGTGGTTCCTTCAGGCGCAGGGAAAAGGCCCTGCAACATTTGAGTAAATTCAGAAGTGCTCTAAAGACAGTTCACTATTTTGTGATGAGCAACCAGGAACTCTCTGAAGACAGCAAAAAAGAAATGACTGGTATTTTAGTAAACATTAGTGAGCAAACAATGGATCAGCTAAAAAACAATGACGACAACACCAGAGATCTGGATGAAATCATTGATAAGGTGCTTAAATTTATCGTAGCTAACGATGAAACCGTTTCGAAAAATTTAAAAGACAGGACTTTTCGTTATATGAAAGATCTCCATGAATCCATAGAAAACTTACACGCTATTAACACCCACAGGACACCAATAAGCTTAAAGGCTTATTGTCTTGTATTCATCTATATCTTCCCATTAATTTATGCGCCAACCATTATCAATGATGTGGGATTGGAAAACAATCAGGGAATAACCTATTTTATAGTATTACTAACGGAGTTTATACTTATATCTCTTTATAACATCCAGGATCAATTAGAATATCCGTTTGATGATATTGGTTTGGATGATATCAATCTTGATGCCTTTAAGCTTAACAGATAAGGAAATATAGCGGAACTACTTATTTACACAACAGAAGTGCAACCGCTTTATCATGCTCCAACCTATTATTATAATTCAAGAATATCCTCATATTTTACAACTGAGAATAGGGCAAAGGCTTTAAAAATACCCTGTATATATTTGAAACCGTATTAGCGTACTCCGGTAATTTTACTATCCGCTGCCATTCCGGGTTGGGACCAAATTTCGCCCAGTTGGCATCACGCTCTGCCATGTCTTTAAATGCGATCAAATAGGTAAGACAAGGCATTTGTGGCCCTGCAATTTTCTCTCCAAAAAAAACGGAGTGCAGACCCACCTCATCAAAAATATTCAATTCACTTTCATTAAACATTTTTACTTTGCGTTGAAACGCATCTTCATTATAGCCCTCATAGGTTCGCAATTCAAAAACCATGGAGCCCTCTGTTGGTTTTACTAATTTTGGTATCCCATCGAATGCTGTAAACAATGACGTTACATACCGCTCTACAGGAAAATTTTCCTGATCAGTTTTGCTGTAGGGCTCAGATGCCTGCAGAAAGACTGAATCATCCTTTAGATTGTCCAGCACCTTCTGATAGCCATCTAAATCATCATAAGTAATTAATAAATAGATCTTCTTTGGCAAGGCATCCCCAATTTCTTCAAATGCTCCAATATTTTTAATTCCCTGTTTGTTTAAAGCAGGTATTAAAGCATTTTCAAAATAGTCATGCAAGACCTTAGCTGGTTTACCAAACTTTAACTCATATTCCCGAAATTCATAAATTTCTTTTTGGCTGAATCCAAAAGCACCTAAAAATAGAATAACTCCAATTGCTAATTTTTTGATCATGATTAATTTTTTAGTCCATGTTATTTTCAATGTTATAAATCTAATTCTTATTTAATAAATACCTGGGTTGATCTGTTAGCAAATCCGATTTATATTTTATCCAGCTTTTTATAAGCCTTAAGTATATTTTCAATCCGTTGGTTTTCCTCCGGGTCAATAAGTTTCTTTTCCGGGTTATCATCCAGCCATTTCAGGGTTCTTTTTATGCCTTCTGCAAAAGGGATTGTGGCTTTAAAGCCAGGGACAAATGTTTTTATTTTAGTATTGTCAAAGATCACACTTTCGGCCTTATCTGCAAGTAAAGTGCCCGTATAAGAGTGTTCTATTTTGCAAATAAAATCTGAAGCAATATGCACCACTTTTGCCTTACAACCCAGACTGTCTGCCAGGATTTCATAGATCATATTCCAACTTAATATTTCGTCTGAAGTAATATGAAACGCATGGCCCACTGCCTGTGATAGCCCCAATAATCCCACAAATCCCTTTGCAAAATCATCAGAGTGGGTAACGGTCCACAATGAAGTCCCGTCACCGTGAATAATAATTTCCTTTCCTTTTAAAATTCGATCGGCTGTAGTATACTCTTTAAACCCACCAATTGCAATGGGAATAACGGTATCATAGGTCAAAGAGGGCCGCACAATGGTTATTGGAAATCCTTCTTCCCTGTATGCTTTCATCAATCTATCCTCACATTTAATCTTATCACTGGAGTAATCCCATAGATTATTACACAGAGGTGTAGACTCAGTTATAATTGGGTAACTCAA
>CBDTVT010000052.1:0-17401 GCA_965364275.1 uncultured Eudoraea sp.
CTTTCTTAAAAATAACAGGGTCAATAACTACCCCGTTACCAACAACATTGATTGCATTGTCATGAAAAATACCGGAGGGAATAGTATGTAAAACGTGTTTTATGCCATCAAATTCTAAGGTGTGTCCCGCATTTGGGCCTCCCTGAAATCTGGCTATGATATCATAGTTATTGGTAAGTACATCAACGATTTTTCCTTTTCCTTCGTCTCCCCATTGAAGACCTAGTAGTAAATCTACGGCCATGCAGTAAGTTATTGATTAGTTATTAGCTTTTTCTTTGTCGTTTCTTGTACCGTAGAAGTACAACGAATGATTATTTATTTTAATGTCGAATACCTCTTCAATAGTTTGTTTTATCGATTGTATTCGCGGGTCACAAAATTCAACCACTTCTCCGGTATCGGTCAGAATTACATGATCATGTTGCCTGTCAAAATACGACTTTTCGTACTGCGCCTGATTCTTTCCAAATTGGTGCTTGCGAACTAATTTACAATCCAATAAAAGCTCTATTGTATTGTAAAGTGTTGCTCTGCTTACCCGATAGTTTTTATTCTTCATATTGATATAGAGCGATTCTATATCAAAATGTTCATCACTTTCATAGATCTCCTGAAGGATTGCATAACGCTCGGGAGTTTTTCTATGCCCATTTTCCTCCAAAAAGGCGGTAAATACTTTTTTAACGATTTCTTGGTCCTTATTGGTCCCCATAATTACGTCATCATCTTAATGGCAAATGTACATCTAAAAATACGAATATAGATATTTTATGACCGCAAGATTACGCCATAAACATTCCGGGAAATCTCTATACCCTAGTCACTTTTTCAATACCATTTATCCGCTTTAAATTATTGATAAGTTTTTTGAGAATGGCATTGTTTTTTACTACAACCGTGATTTTACCTGTAAAGGTGCCTCCATCTGTACTGAAATTGAGATTCCTCATATTAACATGCATATTATCCGAAATAATTTCCGTAATCTCGTTCATCAGGCCTAAATTATCAATCCCTGTAAGTTTAATTTCTGAAGTAAATTCTTCCTGGCTTGAATCAATCCATTTGGCACTGATAATCCTATAGGCATAGTTGGATTGCAAGGAAATAGCATTCGGACAGTTTTTCTTGTGAACTTTTATACCTTCGGCCACACTTACAAAACCAAAGACTTCATCTCCGGGAATTGGGTTACAACATTTGGATAGAGTGTAATTTAATTTTTCCTCCTCCTTACCAAATACAAGCATATCATATTTGGAAGTTATTTCGGCCTTATCAATATCTTCCTGGACTGGTTTACGTCGAATCTTATTTTTGAAAAAACTGATAAATGCATTATTATAAGATGATGCAAACTCTTTGATCATCTGATTATCAATTGCTCCGATACCTATGCGATAGAATAGATCCAAACTGGTCTTGAGCTTAAAGTGAACCACCATCTTATTGATGGAATCCTCATTCAAATTAATTTTTTGAGACTTAAGTTTACGTCTTAATGTTTCCTTACCTTCCTTAGCAATTTGTTTTTGTTCTTCTCGCAAAGACGAGCGAATTTTTGCTCTGGCTCTGGCAGTTGTAGCATAATCCAGCCAGTTCTGATTGGGTTTGGCTTTATCTGATGTTATGATCTCAACTTGGTCACCGCTATTTAATGTAGTGTTCAGAGGTACCAATTTACCATTTACCTTCGCCCCCCGGGTTCTCATTCCTACTTCGGTATGGATATTAAAAGCAAAATCCAGAGGAGTAGCGTCTTTTGGCAACGATTTTAATTCACCTTTTGGAGTAAAAACAAAGATCTCTTTCGAATAAAGATTTAATTTAAATTCCTCCACAAAGTCCACGGCATTTCCATTAGAGGTTTCAAGAGCTTCCTGTAAACGGTTGAGCCACATCTCAATTCCCAGTTCTTTTTGAGCTCCGTGTTTGTATTTAAAGTGAGCGGCATATCCTTTCTCGGCTATTTCGTGCATTCTCTCACTGCGTATCTGAACCTCAACCCATTTGCCTTCAGGGCCCATTACAGTAATATGCAGCGCTTCATAACCCGTTGATTTTGGAGAAGATATCCAATCGCGAAGACGTATTGGATTGGGCGTAAAATGATCTGTTACAATAGAGTATATTTTCCAGGCAATGAATTTCTCATTCTGTTTATCAGATTTATAAATTATTCGAATGGCAAACTTGTCATATATTTCATCAAAAGTAACATTCTGAGAAACCATTTTTTTTCTGATAGAATAGATAGACTTCATCCTTCCTTTTATATGATATTCAAGACCTTCTTTGTCCAAAGAATCTCGAATAATATTAGAGAATTCGTCAATATAAATCTGTTGTTCTTCTTTGGTTTGCTCAATTTTTTCCTGAATGTCTTTATATACTTCCGGCTCTGTGTATTTCAGACTTAGATTCTCTAGTTCAGTTTTTATATTATAGAGTCCGATTCTATGAGCCAGAGGAGCATAGATATAAAGGGTTTCAGAGGCCATTTGCACCTGCTTGTGCTCCGGCATGGCGTCCATGGTTAGCATATTGTGATATCTATCTGCTATCTTAATGATAATTACCCGAACATCATCATGCAGTGTTAGTAACATTTTCCGAAAATTCTCTGCCTGTTGGGATATATTCATCTCCTTTTTAAGATGGGCGATTTTCGTAAGGCCGTCCACAATGCGAGCTATTGTTTCACCAAACATTCGCTCAATATCATCTAATGTATAATCGGTATCTTCAACAACATCATGGAGTAATGCTGCCGCAATAGATACGGCATCGAGACCAATTTCTGAAGCTATTATCTTGGCTACCGCTATAGGATGAAAAATAAAGGCCTCTCCTGATTTTCTTCGTTGATTCTTATGGGCATCAACGGCTATGTCAAAAGCAGAGCGTACTAGTTTCTTATCTTTAGCAGTTAATGCCTGATAACTAATTCGAAGTAGTTCCTTGTATTGCTTTGCAATTTGCTTGCTCTCCTGCTCTAAGGCCGTTTCCACACTCATAAAATAAATTTACCACAATCTTTTCTAGTAACCAACAAAAATCATGCCTTAAGGTTACGTATTCTTTGAACCAAGGGAGGGTGAGAATAGTGTAAAAACACGTAGGCTGAATGCGGGGTTAGATTGCTCAGGCTATTTTTTGAAAGCTTTTTTAATGAGTTGATTAAAGGCAAGGCTTCATAAGTATTTTTGGCATAATCATCTGCTTCAAATTCAAATTTTCTCGACAGAATGTTCATGACCAAACCGGTTATTTCGGAGATTGGACTATACAGGATTCCAAAACAAATTAAAGCAGCATGAAAACTAGGTTCGGTGACACCTATAGCATATGAAAATTCGGGGTTATTAATAAAAAGTGATAATATGAATAGTGTAACTCCTGTGAGAAGTATTGAAATAATAAGGTTTATAATAATATGGTGGCGTTTATAATGACCGACTTCATGGGCAAGAACGGCTACTATTTCTTCTTCCTCTAAATCCTGAATTAACGTATCATAAAGTGTTACCCTTTTTTCTTTTCCAAAACCGGCAAAATATGCATTGGCCTTAGTGCTTCTCTTGGATCCGTCTATAACAAAGATGTTTTGAAGTTTAAATCCCACCTCACGTGTGTAATTTTCAATTTTGCTCTTAAGAGATCCATCCTCCAGGGGAATTTGTTTGTTAAATAAAGGGACTATTAACCTGCTGTAAAAAAGGTTCATAAAAACCGTGAATATGGCAATTAGTCCGAGGGCATATATCCAAAAATTACTACCGGCAAATTGAAAAAACCAAATAACCATTGAGAGCATACCACCTCCTAAAATAGCCATCATTAACCAGCCTTTAATTTTATCAATAAAAAACAACTTTCTAGTAGACTTATTGAACCCATATTTTTCTTCTATCACAAATGTCTGATAATATGAAAAAGGTGTTGTAATAATATCACTTCCAATCATAATGACACCAAAAAATAAAAGAGCCATTAAAATTGGGTTTTCAGTAATATTTCGGGCGAGTAGGTCTATCCATTCAAATCCACCAAATATTAGAAACCCTAAAGTAAGAACAAGTGAAAAGGAAGAAGATAGAATTCCAAATTTGTAATTATCTTTCTTATATGCCTGAGATTTTAAATATTCTTTCTTATCAAAGACATCCTGCAATTCTTCTGGAATAGGATCTTGAAATTTGCGTGAATTGAGATAATCCAGGACAGTTTCCAATAGGAATTGAAATACTATGATAGCTATTATTATATAAAACAGGAATGTACTATTCATAAAAGACTTTTATCATTCAATTAAAAACGTGACAAATTTAAATAAGCTAGCACTGAAAAAGGGTTGAATATTTTATGGTGAACCTGGCAATCGGGGCTATAATCTTAAAGAAATTCTCTTTGCCGCTTTGCCTCAAAGATAAGAATTGCAGCCGATACAGAAACATTCATGGAATCTATCTCACCTTGCATTGGTATTATAATATTCTGATCAGATTCCTGTAACCACTCTGGTGTGAGTCCGGTAGCCTCGGTGCCTACTGCAATGGCACAAGGTTTCTTATAATCCACTTCGGTATAGTTACATGAAGCTGACAAGGTGGCTGAATAAATAGTTATTTTATTCTTTCTTAAAAAATTGATCACCTCCTGAGTTTTTCCGGTTGCAATATTTACTGTAAAAAGGCATCCAACACTGGCTCTGATTATATTTGGATTATAAAGATCACCGTTGCTATTTACAATAATTACAGCATCTAATTTAGCTGCATCCGCAGTTCTTAATAAAGCACCAACATTTCCAGGTTTTTCGGGTGCTTCCGCAATCAATATCAATGGATTTTTATTCCTAAATGAAATATCATTCAGATTGTGATTTTTTGAACAGGCAATAGCAACAATTCCCTCCGTACTTTCGCGATAGGCTATTTTTTGGTATATCTCTTGTGATACTTCTATCAATTCTGGATATTTCTCAAGCGGGGAAATAATCTGCCGTACTTTTTCTTCAGAAATAATGTTGAGGCAAAAAAAGACACGCTGAATAGTATAACCGCCTTTACATGCCAATTCAAATTCTCGCTGTCCTTCCAATACAAATAAGCCAGAATTTCTACGTTCACGTGATTTTTCCTTTAAAAGGGATACTTTTTTAACCAAAGGATTATGTAAACTACTAATCTGCTTAACTTTGTTCATAGGACAAAAATAGAAGAATTGATAAACTTTCTATCAGTTGTCCGACAAAGACCACAATTTATATAAACCGAAATGCGCAACGCTTTTTTATTACTTATTTTTTTAGGGTTCTTTTCCTGTAAAGAATCGTTCAGAGATAATGCAGACAAGAACAATCCCCAGGACTTGTCGGTAAAGACTAAACAATCTAAATATCCTGATGCTTTAGAGAGGGTTTTTAAAGCTCATGGGGGGCTTCAAAATTGGACAAAGAAAAAGGTACTTGTATACGATTTACCCAAAACTGGATTTACTGAAACGCATACTACTGACCTGAAAACCAGGATGGATAAGATAGTATCTTCCAATTTTTCAATGGGTTTTGATGGTAATCATGTTTGGTTATTGAATAAAACTGGAAGCTATAAGGGAGACCCGGTTTTTTATCATAATCTAATGTTCTATTTCTATGCCATGCCTTTTGTTTTATCTGATGATGGTATAATATATGGAGAGACAACAGACTTGATCTTTGAAGGCAAAAGTTATCCGGGTATTCGCATAAGTTACCATTCAGGGGTGGGTACTTCACCCAAAGACGAATATTTCCTGCATTACGATCCCCAAACTTATCAAATGGCCTGGTTAGGATATACCGTAACCTACCGAAGTGGGGAAAAGTCTGACAATGTTAAATGGATTCGATATGCCGATTGGATGGAAGTAAATAATATCATATTACCCAAAGCAATAACCTGGCACGCCTACGATGGAAAAGTAATAAAAGAAGCTAAAAACACTGTGCATTTTGAGAATGTTACCCTTTCGGAAACTTTAAAACCGGATTCTTATTATGACATGCCGGTTGACAGTAAAATAGTTGAAAGGAAACAAGAATAAAAGACTTGATAATCATAAGGTTCCTTGTATTAATTCAAAATAATTTAGCGAGCTAAATCAGTGGGATATTTTATATCATATGTAACCAAGAGTGTAACTATTAGACGATAACTTTTTATCCCTTCTTCCTGATTGTTCGCTTTCAGGAAGGTATTAAAAATTGATTTAAACACAGGTTCTAAAGGATTTTCATAGGCCTGCCAAAATTTATTCAACTCTTCGTAGTTTTTTTGCACACCCGGGTTTAATCTGGAATATAATTCACTAAATTTAGATTCATCTCTAGATTTTATTTCACTTAATGAATAACTAAGTGCATAGGCAGCGGCAGAATACTTAAAGTAAATATCTTTATTATTGGCTGTAACGAGGTAGCCCATAAAATTAACTTCATTTTCTGCAGAATAACCAACTTGATGTCCTATTTCATGCCCGGTAACCACCGGAAATCTGAAATTAGGTATTTTGCTATTTACCTGAGCCTCATTCGTAAAGGGATTAAGATAGCCGCCATATCCCATGTAAGTAAGGGCAGTACTAAAAATAGATTTCTTTAAACTTGGATTCTTGTAACTAAAAAATGGATACCTGATTTCGAGTTCTGTATACCCCTCCAAGGTCTTTTGAAAAATTTCCTTCTGATTATACGGGATATTTACACTTTGTGAAGTATCTGAAGTTATTTCATACTGTAGCTTATTTGTCTTTTCTACAAGCCTTTCTGTGAACATTATCAATTCATTGGTCGTATAAGTGTCTTTTAGGGCCAGTGTTTGAGAAAGAGGCACACGGTAATAGTTAAAACCCCACATAAGATGAAATGTGAAGTAGGCTACTGAAAGTATAAGTACTATATCTCTTAAGAAAGGTTTCAGGTTTTTTCTTATTTGATTTCTTTTGATAATTATATACCGGATGGCAAGTATGGTGAGGCTAGCATAAATCAGATCGCCAATGGACAATGGGAACCATCCAAATGCTAAACGAAAAAAGTGTGAAATAAAGGGATATAGGCCTTTGCTGTAATAATTTTCAACAAGCTCCGGGTAACTTCCGAGACACTTGACTATTATTATTTGCGGGATAATTGATAATGCAATCCCATTCTTCAAACTATTATTCATGAATTCAAAAATACCAATTATCTCGCTAGGTTAATTTTCAATATGTATTTTTGATCTTTTAAATTAAAATATGAACCAAGAGATAGAACAATTAGAACCAAAGAGAATCTGGAATAATTTCTCAAAACTTAATGCTGTACCACGTCCTTCCAAGAAAGAAGAAAAAGTGATTGAATTCATGCTGAATTTTGGCAGGTCTTTGCAATTAGAGACGTTTAAAGATGAAGTAGGCAATGTTATTATCCGAAAAGAAGCATCCATTGGAATGGAAGATTGTAAACCAATTACGCTTCAATCTCATTTAGACATGGTACATCAAAAAAATTCTGATACGGATTTTAATTTTGATACTCAGGGAATTGAGATGTATGTGGATGGTGATTGGGTTAGGGCCAGGGGAACAACTCTTGGTGCAGATAACGGGATGGGAGTAGCAACGATTATGAGTTTACTAGAAAGCCATGATATTCCACATCCCCCTCTTGAAGCCTTATTCACTATTGATGAAGAAACAGGTATGACGGGGGCAATGGGACTAAAAGGAGGTGTCCTCAAGGGTCAGATTTTATTGAATTTAGACACTGAAGAAGACAGCGAGATAGACATTGGATGCGCTGGCGGGATAGATATTACAGCTACAAGAACCTACGAGGAACAAACAGTCCCAAAAGAGTCCATTGCATACGACATAAGCGTTAAAGGATTACACGGTGGACATAGCGGTATGGATATACACCGTGGTTTTGGCAATGCAAATAAAATAATGAACCGCCTTTTGTTTAATAGTACTGAAGAATTTGGTATTGGAGTGTCGCAAATAGATGGGGGAAGTCTAAGGAATGCCATTCCTCGTGAGAGTTTTGCAACAGTTGTTTTAAGAGCAGACCGAAAAGAAGATTTTGAAGTCAAAATAACCGAGTGGGTGCAGGACATTAAAAGTGAGAATTCTTTTATTGAAACTAACCTGAATATTGGCCTGAATAAAGTTGAAATGCCTGCAAAGATGATGGAGAAAACCGCTCAGGACAAAGTTTTAAGAGCTGTATATGGAGCACATAACGGTGTTTATGGAATGAGTGCAGCAATTACCGATTTGGTGGAAACTTCCAACAACATTGCCAGAATTGAAGTCAAATCCGGGAAGATTAGGATTGGTTGTCTAACCAGATCTTCTGTAGATACGGCCAAAATTGATTTGGCTAATTCTCTTAAATCCGTTTTTGAGCTTGCAGATTGTACGGTTACTTTAACAGGAGAATATCCGGGTTGGAGTCCAAATCCGAATTCTGAGATATTGGAAGTACTTAAAGATCAGTACGAAATCCTTTTTAATGAAAAGCCGCAAGTGGTAGCCTGTCATGCCGGATTGGAATGCGGTATTCTCGGAAAAAATTACCCCGAAATGGATATGATAAGTTTCGGGCCTACAATTAAAGGTGCGCATTCTCCGGATGAAAGAGTAAGTATCTCTTCAGTAAAGAAGTTTTGGACCTTTCTTTTGCAGATTTTAAAGAATACGCCTTAAATAAAAAAGGCCCGAAAATTTTCGGGCCCTTTTCTTTTACTCAGCTATCCCTAGAATCTCCAGATCAAAAATGAGATCAGCGTTTGGAGGGATTGGACCTCCACCTTGTTCGCCATAACCCAAATGTGGTGGAATAAATATCCTGATTTTGTCTCCAATTTTCATACCTAATAAACCCTCTTTAAAACCGGCTACAAGTCTTGAATCCGGACTGTAATCCATGGGAAAGGGCTCATAACCTCCTTCTTGTTTTCTTCTTTCATCGAATTTATCAAACTTGATAGCAACTTCTTCATAATTACTGTCGAAAAGAGTTCCATCTGCCAGCCAGCCAGCATAATAAACTAATACTTTATCACCAATTTTTGGGTTAGCACCGGTTCCTTCGTTTAGGGTAAGAACTTTTAAACCAGAAGGGAGCTCTTTTGCAAGTTCCTGCTGTTGTTTTATTTCCGCTGCGAAATCGGTTTTAACCTTTTCCATAGCAGCAATAACAGCTTCTTCCTCTGCAAAATAATCTGTCATTACTTGTACAGCATCAAAATTCTTGGCTTCTTTTCCATTTCTAACAATGTTCATGGAATTTATTACTACATCAACTACGGGTTTGTCCTTTCTATTGGGTTCTGCATAGGTTTTTACATTGGCAATGGAATCTACAACATCCATTCCCGATACAACTTCTCCAAAAACACTGTGTTTACCATTTAGGAAAGGGGTCTCTTTATGAGTAATGAAAAACTGACTTCCATTGGTTTTTGGCCCTGAATTGGCCATGGAAAGAATACCTGCCTTACTATGTACCAGGGAATCATTGAATTCATCTTTAAACCTATACCCCGGGTTGCCGCTACCTGTACCAGTAGGATCACCTCCCTGAATCATAAAATCTTTAATGACTCTATGGAAAATAATGCCATCATAATACTTTCGGTCTTTATACTCTTCACTTACAAAGGGATTGTTACCTTCTGCCAGAGAAACGAAATTAGCCACCGTTACTGGAGTTTTTTCCATTTCGAGTTTTATAATGATGTCTCCCTGACTGGTATTTAAATCTGCGAATAATCCATCTCCCAAATCCCGGTACTTACTTGATGTACAGCTTGTTAATGCTGATATACCAATTAACACAATTACAATTATTTTTTTCATTTTTTAGAGTTTAATTATCAAGATTTTCTTTTTGTTTTTCAATTTTTAGAATGCTAATGGTGGACTTAAGTGCTACGTTAGGTCCAATTTTGTTATTATCCCCGTGATAACCATATGCCATGGCAGAGGGGAAAAAGAAAGTGGCCGTTTCATTTTCTTTAAGAAGTTTTACGCTATTACGCAAGCCTGGAAATAATTCCTGTTTATCTACTTTATACTTAATAGTCCCGATTTCCTCCATAGAATAGATGGTATCATTTTCAAGACTAACCAAATTGTAATTAAGAGTCACCAAATCATCAGAAAGGGACGTGTAATCACTTTCCTCATTTATAGCACTATAAAAGTACCAGGATCCTGTGGCCGATGCCAGGTAGTGATGAAGAGTATCATTTGTGATGATTTGTTGAATGATCCGCTCCTCCTGGTTTAACAGCTCTATATTCCGCTGAACAGAGGCATTAATAAGACTTCCGGACTGAGTTTTAACGGGCCGCCTGGGTTCAGGTTCGCCACAAGCTATAAGACAAATGATTGGTATTACATAAAGGAATTTCTTCATTTGCTAAGCTGGTCTTTATAGTTTTCCAATAAGGCTTCGAAATGCTTTATTGTGCCCTCCATATCGCTTTCACTTCTTCCTCCTGCAGCATTGGTATGCCCGCCTCCATGAAAATGATTTCTTGCAAATTCATTAACTGAGAAATTTCCTTCAGAACGAAATGAAATCTTAATAATTCTTTCTTCTTTATTCTCAATAAAAATAACAGCAAATTGAATATTCTGAAGCGTAAGGCCATAATTTACAAAACCTTCGGTATCTCCTTTTTTATAATTATGGGCATCCAATTCTTCCTGACTCAAACTAGTATATGCAGTGTTATATTCCTTTAGGATGACCATGTTTTTTAATGCACAACCCAAGAGTTGTAACCTACTAGGGGTGTTAGTATCAAATATTTGATTTTGCACTTCAAAATTATTTGCCCCTTTATTTATCAGCTCAGCTACAACCTGATGCGTTTTGCTGGTTGTTGACGAATACTTAAAAGAGCCTGTATCTGTAACAATTCCTGCATACAAACAATCAGCAATTTCACTTGAAATCATGTTTACATCACCCAGAGAACTAATAAAATTAAAAACCATTTCTGACGTAGAACTCATTTTAGAATCTGAATATGTTATTTGGGCGTAATTATCAGGAGCCTGATGATGGTCTATCATTATAAAAGTGGCTTGCAATCCTTCCAGTATCGGCGACATCTGTCCAACTCTTCCGAGCTGATTAAAATCCAGGGTAAAACAAAGGTCAGAGCTATTAAGGTATTCAACCGCGGCAGCGTTATCTCTTTCGAAATTAAGGACTTCGTTAGTTCCAGGCATCCATTTTAGGAACTTGGGATAATCATTGGGGACAATTACCCTTGCTTCCTGTCCAATTGCCTTAAGATAATGCCATAAACCCAGCGAAGAGCCAATAGCATCACCATCAGGGTTTTTATGGGGCACAATAACTATTCTTAGTGGCTTTGAAAGCAGTGCTTTTAAGGCCTTTACATCCTCAGAATTCATGCGCGCAAAGATACAATTAAATTGGAGATTCCCTATACCAGTAATTTCAAAAGTAAGAGCCCGCAGTATACTTCATTTATCCCGTTTTAAAATATGCTCTAATAGTATTCTGGTGACAGACTAATATTCCTTTTTATAAAAGTTTATTTTTGTTTACTAAATCATTTGAATCATGCATAAATCATTCGTTGTTATAATCGTGTTAGCTTTAGTTGCAGGTTGTGCCACCAAAAAGAAACCGGTTAAAACAACTGTTCCGGATGCGGAAATTACAGTTGCTTTTGGTTCCTGCAATAAGCATAACTTAGAAAACCTTTTGTGGGATGACATAAAAGAAGCTGATCCATTATTATGGATTTGGGGTGGTGATATAATTTACGCTGACACAGAAGATGTTACGGAAATAAGACAACTATATAACGCCCAAAATAAGGTTTCCGGTTATAAAAAATTAAAAAAAAGGACGCAGGTAATAGGAACCTGGGATGATCATGACTATGGATTAAATGATGGAGGTACAGAATATGTTTCTAAAAGCCAGAGCCAACAGGCTTTTTTAGATTTTATGGACGTACCGGCAGATCATCCAAGACGAACTCAGGAGGGTGTTTATTTTGCATATGACTATAACGGTAGTCTGGGTAAAATAAAGATAATAGTTTTAGATACACGATATTTTAGAACAGCTTTAACCCCGGATACAGAATCAGAGAAACGTATAAAGCCGAACCCATTTGGTGAGGGCACACTTCTTGGAGAAACACAATGGAAATGGCTTGCCCATGAGTTGAATAATACGGATGCAGATTTTAACCTTGTTGTAAGTAGTATTCAGTTCTTGTCTAATGAGCATGGTTTTGAATGTTGGGGAAATTTCCCCCATGAAGTGGATAGATTTAAACAATTGCTGGTAGATTCACAGGCTAAGGGGGTAATTATCCTTTCGGGGGACCGCCATATTTCTGAGTTTTCTAAAATTGATATTCCCGGACTTTCCTACCCATTAATAGATTTTACGAGTAGTGGACTTACGCATGCCTATTCAGATTTTTCAGGGGAACCCAATCCATACCGACTGGGTAATGTTATTGCTAAAGAAAGTTTTGGACTGGTAAAGTTGAATTTGATAACAAAGGAAGTTCATTTACAAATCGTTGAAAATAACGGTATCGTGCCTCTTGAGATAAGACAAAATTATTAATGTTGTGGTTTGCTGTAAGAAAATGTATTTTTGCCCAAAATTTTATAAATGACAGCTAACAGAACTTTTACAATGATTAAACCAGATGCGGTTGAAAATGGACATATTGGAGCCATTTTGGAAAAAATCACATCTGCAGGTTTCAAGATCATAGCTATGAAATATACTCAATTGAGCAGGCGTGATGCCCAGCAGTTTTATGCTATTCACCGTGACCGACCCTTTTTTGGCGAGTTGATTCAGTTTATGACAAGAGGACCTATTGTTTCTGCTATTTTAGAGAAAGACAATGCAGTAGATGACTTTAGAGCCCTAATAGGCGCTACAAATCCTATGGAAGCTGCTGAAGGAACTATTCGAAAATTATTCGCTAAAGATATAGGTGAGAATGCAATACACGGTTCAGATAGTGATGAAAACGCGGCTATAGAAGGAAGTTTCCATTTTTCAGGCAGGGAAATTTACTAAAGAGAATAGTACGAAAAAATCATAAATAAAACTTACCAGTTACCTTAATACAATATTTTTGACCAGGTCCTTGTTCAATTCTTGATTGATCATATCAATGATTTTGGATTTTCCATGACTTAGTTCTTCTCGTAATACAGAAGATGAAAGTGAGACAAAAAGCGTATCATTGCGCAGCTCTACCGCGGTAGTATAGTTATTCACTCCGTTGTCCATAATCTTCTCCCAGGCTTTCTTGACCATGACCTTGTCTATCCCTTTCTGCAATTTATTTTCTTTGATAAAAGCATTCAAAGCTTCACTCAGGGAATGTAGATTTTTTTCTTTAGCCATTACTCTTTAGCGTTGATGGGCTGAAATCGTCTGTAATGATAAGACAAGCCTTCTTTATTTTTGACAACCATTTTGGTTTTAGTAATCTCAGTTATTTGCTCTTCCCATGAACTTAAGTCATTCTGGTAACTCATCCAAAAAAAACCATCTTTTTCATTTATTTGGAATGACTCTGCATCACTGGAAGTATTATAAGTTCCATCAAATGTGGGTTGTACTTTCTTGCGAAAACCTTTCATATTGTTATATTCAAAGTAATCAATAGTTAGATTTACGACATATTCTTTGCTTTCTCCATCGGGAAATTTAACCTTTTCAATCTCCCAATATCCGTTAATATAATTTAAATCTGAAACGGATATTTTTTCAGAACACGCCAGAAAACTTAAAAACAGCAGCAAAGAAATTAGGTTACGCATACTACAATTTAAAAATTTTATAGGATTGATGAATAGATTTCACAACATTTTCCGTTCGCTCTGGGTGCGTGTCACTAATAAATATTTGTCCAAAATTTTCATCATCAACTAAGGTAATAATATGTTTTACCCTATTCTCATCCAATTTGTCAAAGATATCATCTAAAAGCATTATCGGGGTAGTTCCGGAATGTGCCTTTAGAAAGTGAAACTGAGCAAACTTTAAAGCTATTAAAAATGATTTTTGCTGTCCCTGACTACCAAATTTCTTTATAGGATAATCTTCTATTTCAAAGCGAAGATCATCCTTATGAATTCCTGTTGAGGTGTATTGTAATGCCCTATCTTTTTCAATATTGCTTTCAAGGAGTGATAAAAGATCTTGTGAGAACAATTTGCTTTCATAGTGTACGTCAACCAATTCCTGACCTCCGGTAATTGCAAAGTATTGTTCTTTAAAAATAGGAATAAAATTTTCGATAAAAGCCGCACGTTTTTCGAAAATGATTGTTCCAAAGC
This sequence comes from uncultured Eudoraea sp., assembly GCA_965364275.1. Classification (GTDB taxonomy): domain Bacteria; phylum Bacteroidota; class Bacteroidia; order Flavobacteriales; family Flavobacteriaceae; genus Eudoraea. Next base: position 14,410 of record CBDTVT010000052.1, read on the forward strand.
CGTTTAACTGCTCGTTATAAACAGAAATTGTTGCCTGGTCAAAAGAATGGTTGGCCGCAAAATATTTCAGCAGGGTATTACGCTGTTGAAGTATTTTATTGTATTTAAGCAGTGTTTGCAGATACTCCTTATCTGACTGTGAAATAACACTGTCCACAAATTTTCTTCTAATATCACTTCCCTCAAGAATTAAATCTCTGTCGGATGGCGAAATAATAACTAAAGGTAATAGACCGATATGATCAGATAAGCGATCATATATTTTATTATTTCGTTTTATGATCTTTTTCATGCCTTTTTTGAGGCTGCAAACAATCTTTTCGTTCCTGTCTTTGACTTTAAAAGTGCCTTCAATGATAAAAAATTCCTCTCCGTGCCTTATATTCTGACCGGCCAGGGGATTAAAGTAACTTTTGCCAAATGCAAGGTGGTAAATAGCATCAAGCACATTGGTTTTTCCTCTACCGTTATCACCAACAAAACAATTCGTTTTGGAATCGAATCCAAACTGTTGCGCCTCAAAATTTTTGTAGTTAACCAGTGATAAATTCTTCAGAAACATTGGGAAAGTAATTTGGCAATAAACATGGAAGGTGCAAATTATCGAAAAATAACGAATAATTTGGCTTTTGGTTTTGGATAAAAACTTTATTTTTGCGCGACCAATAAATTTAAAGATGGCAACATATAAGAAAAGAGGTTACAAGCCTAAAAACAAAGCTGAAGAAAGAGAATATGATTCTAAGCATAGTGCGACGGCGGAGGTTTTTAGCAGCCTGGATGAAAGTGCTTCCAGATCTGAACAATGGGTGGCCAAAAATCAAAATTATATCCTTGGCCTGATAGGTGTGATTGCCATTGCTGTTTTAGGCTATCTTTCTTATAATCAGTTCATTCAGAAGCCGAAGGAAGCAAATGCTGCTAATGAACTTTTTTATCCTCAACAATATTTTGATCAGGCTTTAAACAATACAACGGAAAAGGATTCACTGTTTACTTTAGCATTAAATGGAGCCGAAGGGAAATACGGTTTTCTGGATATTATCGACGAATACAAAGGGACAAAAGCAGCCAACCTGGCAAATTATTCTGCAGGCATGGCTTATTTGAACATGAAACAATACGAAGATGCTATCAGGCATTTGGAAAATTTTTCTTCAAATGATGCCATCCTTGGTGCTCTGGCGAAAGGGGCAATTGGAGATGCTTTTATGCAATTGGGACAAGCCACAGATGCTTTAGGGTATTATGAATTGGCATTTGCCCACAATATAAATGATTATACTACTCCAAGATTTCTTTATAAAGCCGGAGTAACTGCTTCAGAGATGAATCAGAATGATAAGGCACTTCAGTATTTCCAGAGAATTAAAGATGAATTTTCAAATTCGGAAGAAGCTAATACCATAGATGCCTTTATAGGAATGGCTAAAAGCAAAAAGTAAATGGCTACGTCCAACAAAAATCTGTCAGTTTATGACAAGAAAACAATCCCAAACGCGAAGGCTCTTCGGTTTGGGATTGTTGTTTCAGAATGGAATTCGAAGATCACTGAAGGCCTTTTTAAAGGCGCCGAAACGGCATTATTGGATTGTGGTGCAAAACAAGGAAACATTTTAAGATGGAATGTTCCGGGTAGTTTTGAGTTGACATTTGGATGTAAGAAAATGATACAGCAAAATAATCCGGATGCCGTTATTGCAATAGGCAGTGTAATAAAAGGAGAAACCAAACACTTTGATTTTGTTTGCAGCGCTACCGCTCAGGGAATAAAAGACCTGAATGTAAATACCGACACGCCCGTGATTTTTTGTGTGTTAACCGATGATAATCTTCAACAGGCAAAGGACAGAAGTGGTGGTAAGTATGGAAATAAAGGAACAGAAGCTGCAATTGCCGCAATTAAAATGGCATTACTTTAACTGATTACTGCTGATGCTTATTAATTTTATTCACATTTAGGCGCAATTGAATTATATTGTAAAATGTGATCTTAATAATGCGCATGCCGTAAACTGTTAACAATTTTTGGGAAGGTTATCTCTTCATGTTTTTTGATTTTAAGTAACTTTGAACCATAGGTATATGGGAAAATTTTCAAAACTTCGTAAGAATAGAAAATACAATTATACACCCCGTTATTATGACGACAAGGGTGAGGGTAGCCCATTTAAAATGCAGCCAAAACTTGATAAATATCGCACTACCATAGATGCGCCTAGAGGTTTAAAGGGAAAGTTTAGCAATGCAATGGGTGATATCAGGAAATCTGGCGATCGAAACCTAAAATTAAGAATGCTAATTATAATCGCTATCCTTGTCCTTATATTCCTGTATATTATCGATTTTGATTTATCAATCTTCTATTCAAACTAATGGCAGATATTATACAACTTTTGCCAGACCACGTGGCCAATCAGATTGCCGCGGGTGAAGTAGTTCAACGACCGGCCTCTGTGGTAAAAGAGTTGTTGGAGAACGCTATTGATGCAGGCGCCACTACCATAAAATTAATTGTAAAAGACGGAGGAAAGACTTTGATCCAGATTGTTGATGACGGATTGGGCATGAGTGTAACGGATGCCAGATTGAGTTTTGAAAGGCACGCAACTTCTAAAATCAATTGTGCTGAGGATTTATTTCACATCGACACAAAAGGATTTCGGGGAGAAGCCCTGGCCTCTATTGCCGCTATAGCGCATGTTGAAATGAATACCCGTCCGGCTGGAGTTGAAGTGGGTACGCTTCTTAAAATTGAAGGGAGTAAGGTATTATCGCAAGAAGTAACCGTAACGCCCAAAGGAACATCTGTATCTGTAAAGAATCTCTTTTTTAATATCCCGGCAAGGAGAAAATTTTTAAAGTCCAACCAGGTAGAATTACGTCATATAACTTTAGAATTTCAACGGGTAGCTCTGGCACATCCTTCGGTACATTTTTATTTTTATAACAATAATAGTGAGTTATTTAATTTGCCTTCAACCAATTTAAA
>CBDTVT010000053.1:0-17271 GCA_965364275.1 uncultured Eudoraea sp.
TAACAAGCTTTGGGATATTTGCCAAATACTATTTTGATCTGATTATAATTATTAAGTTAAAAACCGTAACAACAATTTAAACTTACTACTAATTCGCCTAGTGTTTAAATTTTTGTTGTAAAGTAGAATGAAACTGTTGTCTATCAGAACTATTAGTGAAAATCAAGTCTCATAACAATATATTCTCATCCTTTCTTTTATTGCCAAAACACCTCCAATTTTCCGCACGTATTCCACTAAACATCTCGATAAAATACCCAGGTAAACTAAAAAAAGGCTATACACAAAGCATAGCCTTTTAAACTGTGATATATTAATGATAAGATTTGGGGTGCTGAATTAGCGCTTCAAATGTATTACCTAGAAATTTAGCATTCGGGAATTTGTTGTGTAAGTGCAGATTTATGTTGTGAAATAGCACTTTACAGTCATTATTCGCATTTCACCCGATTTTTTAACCTTTCATGGAGACTTAAATCCAGATAGATTAGAAATTCGGTTTAATTCAAAATGGTCATAATCAAAAAGAGCCCTGCCAACTAAGACAAGACTCTTTTACGAGAACACTATATGAAAATGAAAAAAATTATTCAATTAATTACATAGCCAAAGTATTCCAATTCTTCAATAGAGAAAAATAATTGTTGTGAAGTAGTTCAAATGTGTTGTGATTGGCCTTTTAAAGGCCATTAAGAAGATATAAAAAGCTCTATTCCGATAAAAAGATAACTACTGAAAATACTGAACCCTATGAGTTCATGGCAGAAATAATGAACTCTTTGAAATCCTTCGAAATCGGGATCAGGGTATTATTTATCATAATATCCTTAGAGTTAATAGCGTCTATATGGTCTACGTTTACGATATAAGATTTATGCGCTCGGTAGAATTTATTTTTGGGTAATTTCCCTAAATAATCTTTTAAGGGAGATCTTACCAGAAATTTCTTGTCTATTGTATTCACTTCCAGGTAAACATTATCTGCCTTTATAAACTGAATATCTCCAAATTGAATACGATAATAAAGGTGCTGCTTTTTGACAAAAATAGAATCCTTGAGAACAGAATTGGATACTACTCTCTCTTCATCTTCTGGATGTTCCTGTCCTCCTTCTTTGGTTGAGTAATCAAAATTTGAAAGTGCAATCTCGATAGAAGTATATAGATCCTGTTGTTCAAATGGTTTTACAAGGTAGCCATTAGGTTTTACTGTCTTGGCGTTCTCCACAGTAGCTCTATCTGAGTTGGAAGTGACAAAAATGAAGGGAATATTATAGTTCTCTCTTATATGCTTCCCTAAATCAATTCCTGTTTTGTCGGATGCCAAAATGATATCAATAAGCACCAGGTCTACATGATTATTTTTTAAAACCTCTTCAGCCTGTTCGTAAACAATAACATTATCTACAATTTCATATCCTATTTCCTCCAACATAGATTGCATGTCGTCTGCAATAATCACGTTATCTTCTACAATAAGAATTTTAATAGCTTGTTCCAAAGTAAGTATGGTATTTGTGGGTTATGTCTACTCAAATTTACAAAAAATAATTATACCCTATATAAAATAAGAATCCTAACAGAAAAGTACTCAGTGCCACTTTTTTTAATTCAGGATCAAAATTTCGAGGATTTTCTACTTTGCTCACTAATCTTAAATGAATAAAAAGAGGTACAAATGCGATCATACATATTCCACTTTTCCATGAATAGTAATGATTCCCTACAAAAATTAACATACTAATGAAAGCCAAAATAATCAAGGTATAATGGTAAACTTTCCCTTTAGAAAGCCCTATTTTGACAATTATCGTATTCTTATTAGCTTTTTTATCCGATCCTATATCTCTTAAGTTGTTTAAATTTAGTACAGCTGTACTAAGAAATCCTATAGCGGCTGCAGGAAGTACTGCCATAGATGTCAAAAACTTTGTATACAAAAACATAGAACCCAGAACGCTCAACAGTCCAAAAAATGAAAAAACAAAAAGGTCACCAAATCCTTTATAACCATATGCATTGCTCCCGACCGTATATTTAATGGCAGCCCAAATACTGGCCATTCCAAGTATTACAAAAATAACCACATACCTTAAATGTTCTTCATGAAAAGCAAAGTACAAAAGCAGGAAGACCAGGAATAAATCAATAACAACAGATATACGAATACCTGTTTTTAACTCGCTTTTAGACAGTTGCCCACTTTGATATGCTCGCTTAGGTCCAATTCTATCTTCATTGTCTGTACCTTTTACTCCATCTCCATAATCATTTGCAAAATTCGATGTTACCTGAAAAGCAACTGTAGTTAACAAAGCAAGAATAAAAATATGTAAATCCCTATAACCGTAAATATTGGCCAAAGCCGTACCTACTAATATGCCTGACAATGATAAAGGAAGAGTTCTTAAGCGGGCTGCATTTAGCCAAGCTCTAAATTTGATCACTAATAAGGATCTTCAATTTTTAATCGCTTTCCATCCTGATAAGAAGCCACGAATGCATCTTCGAAGCCCATTTTAACCAATTGATATCTGAAGGACCTGGCTTCTTCCAATGTTTCGAAATTTCCCAGGGAATAAGAATAAAAAGGGTTTGTTTTGACGAACATGGTGTTTGTTAATGATTCTGAGGACAGGGTAAGATTATTATCTACAAAGGATTTTACCTGAACAGAATATATTTTTTCTTTATCTAAAAACATCTTAGCCAGATAGAATTCTTTTACTAAACTCAGCTCTTCATTCTGTTGCTGAAGATTATCTATTCTGGTTTTTACAGCGTCCAAGCTATCAATTGAAACCAATAAATTTTGATTGTCATAGGTATTAGACCTACTAAGTCCTGCAGTAAAAGAAGTAATTGCAAGTGCTCCGATTAAAAAAAGTGTAGTTACACCAGCAAGAATATTTCTTTGGACCTTACTCCTTTTTAATTCTTTATTCTTAAATTTTATTTGATCTAACAAGCGTTCGTTTATAATCTGTGCTTTGTCAATGTCTTTATGTAATTCTAATAAATCGCTTTCTTCAATAAATGGCATTTGATATTTAATTTAGGGGGTCAATGGTTAAATTTAAGTAAAAAGCTTATAATCAACAAAATAAATAAGGTTATTCAGGCAAAAATAACAGATTTATAGGTAGAATTAAATACGTATTTGGTAATTGTTTAAAACTATTGAAAAATAATCCGATTCACACACTATGTATCCCGTCGTCTTTTATTTCAATTTTTCGATCCCTGTAGAGGGCTCCTATGGCTTTTTTGAAGGTTTTTTTGCTCATCTGAAACATCTCCTGTATTTCCTCCGGAGCTGATTTATCATGAAGTGAAATATATCCGCCTGCTAATTCTAACTGATCAAAGATCTGCTTAGCTGCAGGTTCAAGGCCCAAATGACCAATGGGCTTTAAAGCAATATCAACTTTATTATCCTCACGAATTTTCTTTACATACCCTTTTAAGGTTGTTCCAACTTGCATGGGTTGAAATACCTCACTTTTAAACACCAGTCCCTGGTATTTATTATTAATTATGACATCCCAACCTAATTCAGATTGCCTGCTTACCAATAGATCTACCTCATCCTTGGGGCTTAGCGATAAATCTTCATTCTGCGTGAATTTATTCAATCTGGATGAAGCTACTAGTCTGAAAGTCTTTTCATCGAGGTAACAAAAAACTACATAAGATTCTCCTTCAATCATTTTTATCTGCTGTTCCCTAAAGGGTACGAGCAAATGTTTTTCCAACCCCCAATCCAAAAAAGCCCCAAATTCGTTTACCTCGGCCACCCTAAGCCATCCAAAAGTATTCCTTTTAATTATTGGTTTAAGTGTTGTCGCAATAGGCCGTTCCTCATGATCCAGGTAACAAAATACACTTATATCATCTCCTATATTAAACTCGTCTGGGATGTATTTTAATGGAAGTAATAAATCATCCACGTCATCGTCGCCCAAAAATAATCCTACAGCTGTTTCTCTTAGAATCTTTAACGTATTATAATTTCCTAATTCTATCATGAAGTCATTCTATTCAAAAAGGTAGAAAAAAAGCCGTTCATTTAAAGAACGGCTAATTTAATGTTCTAGTTATAAACAGATTCTTTTTTAAAGTGCTTAGCCAATATATAATATACTACCGCACGATGTTTGTTTCTCTCAGAAGTACCATATGTGTTAATTACACTTTTGATACCTTCCATTAGATGAGGACCATCTGTTAGTCCTAATTTTTTTAGTAAAAAATTTTTCTTTACGGTTTCCAGTTCAGAACCGTCTGTTCCCGACACTTTGGAAGAATCCATATTATAGATTGCAGGACCCAGACCAATAGCTACTTTTGTAAGCAAATCCATATCCGGGGTTTGACCAAATTTACCCTTGATATCAGCAGCGTATTGCTGAATGAGATTGTCTCTTCTACTGCTCATATTGTTAGTGTTTTTATGCGATTTAATAATATTCTAAGATATGAAATCAAAATAAGTAAGCAAAATTTTATCGTTTAATAATCGGGGTGTTTTTACCTCTAAAAGCACCGGCGATTTAGAAGGTAAATAAAAAGTTGATAAGGCAGTATTTAAGGTTTTTTTATCTACAGCTTCCAAATGATTTATATTAAATAACGAGCAAAGTTTTTGCAACTCTAAATCTTGCACGGTCTCAAAGTAGGTCTCAAAATTCTGAGAATTTTCCATACCTGGTAAGATTCTGAAAATGCCGCCACCGCCATTATTGACAACTACTATTCTTAAATCGTTTCGCTTATAAGAATTCCAAAGGCCATTGCTGTCATAGAAAAAACTCAGATCTCCGGTTATTAGCAAGGTAGGATTCACTGAATGAATTGACGAGCCAATTGCGGTAGAAGTACTCCCATCAATGCCACTTGTTCCTCTATTACAATACACACTAAGTGAAGGATCTAAATCAAATAACTGCGCGTATCTCACAGTTGAGCTATTTGCCAGATGTAGCTGATAGTTTTTAGGAATGTCAGAACAAATAATTTGAAAAGCTGAAAAATCTGTAAATGGAATTTCACTTAAATAAGTTTTCCTTCTATTCAGATATTTTTGTTTTACTTTATTCCATACGCTGTAGTAATTACTTTGTAGCTCAAACCTCTGTCCTAAAATGTTTTCAAAGAAATAATTTTCATTAGTTTTTATGTGCTTTGAAAGACTAAAAAATGTATCATAAGCTTTTTTATTATTTATATGCCAATGATGTTTTGGTTTATATTCTCTGAGAAATGCTTTTATCTTTTTGGAAACTATCAGGCCTCCCATTGTAATTAATAGTTCCGGCTGTAATTCCCTAGAAAGTAATTCTCTATTCTTTGATTTTTCAATTGGTGCAATTACACTATCAATACTTGGGAAAAAATTTTGATGATGCACATTGGAAGTAACTTCTGTAAAAACAATTATTGAATCATCACTCGCAAGGGTATTTAAATAATCAACATTAATATTATCCGGATTATTTATGCCAATAATAAGCATTTTCTTTTCACACGAATTCCAAATTTGGGCAAGAACATCCCAATTGATCTCCTCACTGCTATTTTCCATAATTATAGGAGCATAAAATGGGGCTAGCTTCATATCTTCCACTGCGTCATATAAAGGCTCCTCAAAGGGTATGTTTATGTGCACAGGGCCGTTTTGGATAATTGCCGATTTTAAAGCATTGTTTAACTCAGCATCATTATAGCTTTGTATTTGAGACTGCAATTCTTTTAAAGTATAATCTTTTGGAAACAAGGAGGTTTTATACTTCTTAACTGTATCAGTAGCATGCGTGATATCTTGTTTTAAATTGGCTGTATAACCAATATGCTTTTCAAATAATGATTCCTGTCTTATGGTCTGACCATCACCAATATCGACTTTATAAGCAGGTCTATCAGCAGAAATTACAATAAGAGGTATGTCACTGTAAAAAGCTTCTGCCACAGCAGGGTAATAATTCAAAAGTGCACTTCCGGAAGTACAAATGGCTATCACCGGCTTTTGTAAATGTTGTGCCATGCCTAAGGCAAAAAATGCCGCACTACGTTCGTCTACAATGCTATAACAAGAAAAGTATGGGTCATTAGTAAAACCAATGATTAAGGGAGCATTCCTTGAACCTGGGGAGATTACGACGTTGTTTATACCCCTTGATTTACAATGGAAAACAACCGATTGAGCCGAAGGAATACTAGAATATTTCATAGGCACAACAAAAATACGACGGAACAATGTGTAAATCCAATCAATTGACTTAATTAAATATCATATTTAGCATGGTTTCACTTTTATGAACTGTTTCTATCCACTCTTGTTGAGCGTTGGAACCGGACGTTATTCCACCACCAATATAAAGGAAGGCCGAATCGTCTTTTATCTGCATACATCGAAGGTTAACAAAGAGATGTGAGGTTTTGTCATTATCAATATTTAGTTCCCCTAAAAATCCGGTGTAAAATTCCCGATCATAATTCTCGTTCCTTTTGATAAATGCTTCTGCCTCAATTACCGGAAAGCCGCAAATAGCTGGTGTGGGATGTAATACTTGAATTATGTTTTTTAATTCCAAATCGCCAACTGTTCCCCAAATTTTAGTTTTCAGATGCCATATATTACCTGCTTTAACAGAATTCACCTTGCCAATTGACAAATCAGGGACGTAACTCCTGAGCTGTTTAGCTATGTATTGGGTAACCATATCCTGCTCCTCTATTTCTTTTTTACCCCATGAAGGTTTATCTGTAGTCGTACTCTTTTTAGTACCTGCAAGAGACATAGTAACCAAAGTGGAGTTTTGTTTAAGGAAAAGTAATTCGGGAGTAGCTCCTATCCAAAGACCTATTTTTGGATGGTACCAGAAATAACAAAAGGCATTAGGATAACTATGAAGGACCTTGCTAAATATTTGAATGGGTGAGGAATGATTAGGTACCACTATCTTTCTTGACAGCACTACTTTCTTGAACTTATTATTCTCAATTTCTTTAATCCCCTGGTTTACAATTTCTATATGGTATTTCCTCCCCTCTTCCGAGATTACTCCAAAGTTGGGGGTATCAAATTTAAAATTCCTCATTTGAAATTCATGCGAATAGACTTTATCCGGACGAATTAGCACTGCAGGAGCCTTCTTATTATAAGGGGCGAAAACAAATCCTTTCTCAGTAAAATCATTTACATGATGCAGACCTGAATCATGTTGGAAAATTGAGATTACTTCATTGGTATTGGGTTTTCTATAGGCAACAACAGGTAATTCACTTTTGTAGTGAGTTTCAATTATGCTAATGTGTTCTAGAAACATACTAGGCTCTTGGTAGGGAAATCGTGGTTAATTTACATATAGAAATGAGATTCCCTTCCTTGTCCGTTACTCTAATATCCCACAATTGTGTAGTTCTGCCTTTATGGATAATTGTGGCCCTGGCGTATACCTCCCCTTCACTAATGCTCCTTACATGATTTGCTGATGTTTCAATGCCACGTACAAAAACTTTTTGAGCGTCAAGAAATACATAAGAAGCAGCGCTGCCAACGCTTTCAGCCAGAGCAACAGTCGCACCGCCATGTAGCACACCATCGGGTTGATGAACCTTTGAATTTACAGGCATTTTAGCAACAAGGAAATTTTCACCTACATCAACAAATTCAATTTCCAAGGTTTCCATCAAGGTATTTTTACAAATATCATTGCAAACCTTTAGTATTTTGTCCTTGTATTCGTTCATAGAAATAATTTTGCGTAAAATTAAGCATTCAAATGCAATTAAATCAATTGAAATAATATGAGTAATAAACCTTTGGAAAAATCTGTTAGTTATAATAGCACAAACACCTATGAAACATTAAATAACTTCACAGATGAAACAAAAAACGTATGGATCGTTTTTCATGGGATCGGATATTTGAGCAAGTATTTTCTAAAATATTTTGATGAACTAAATCCTGTTGATAATTACATTATTGCCCCGCAGGCACCATCTAAATATTATCTGAATAACTCCTATAAACATGTGGGTGCCAGTTGGCTAACAAAAGAAAATACTGAAGCGGAAATAAATAATAATCTCAACTATCTTGATGCCATACTGGAAGAAGAATCGATCCTCTCCACCCGTAATCTTATTTTATTTGGATACTCCCAAGGAGTTTCGATGGCTGCAAGATGGGTAGCTCGACGTAAAATTGTATGTAATCAATTGGTTCTTTATGCGGGTGGTATTCCAAATGAACTAAATGAAAATGATTTTGCACATTTAGATAGTAATTCTCAGGTAACTATTATTATAGGTAATCAAGATGAATATCTTACAAAGGAACGCTTATCCATTGAGAGAGAAAAAAGCCGGACAATATTTAGCGGTAGAGCAAAAGAACATATTTTTAATGGAGGTCATATTGTTAAAAAAGAACTTATTAATGGTATGATTATATGATAAAATCAATAATTCTGGAAAATGATCTGGTAAGACTATCACCTCTCACTCTCGATAATTATGAAAACCTACAGTCCGTAGCTGCTGAGCATAAACTCGTTCAATATTCCCCTTCTGATATAGAATCTCCTGCAGCTCTTAGGACTTATGTTGAAATAGCCCTTGATCAACAGAAACAAAGATCCTCGCTTCCCTTTATTATCTACGACAAACAAGCCATGGCTTTTGCCGGATGTACCAGATATATGAATATAGATCATAAAAACAAGGTGTTGGAAATTGGCTCTACATGGATAGGTAAAAAATTTCAGGGTACCGGACTTAACGCACAGATGAAATATCTGCTACTTAACCATGCATTTAACTCCCTGGGGTTTGAAAAGGTTTCCTTCAGGATTGATGAACGAAATTTACAATCACGAAAATCGGTGGAAAAACTGGGCGCGATTCTGGAAGGAGTTCTTCGGGAGAATGTCTATTTATTAGATGGCTATAAAAGGAATACCTGCTGTTACGGTATTCTAAAAAATGAATGGGAAAATTTTCATCACCCGGATAAAAAAGCAAAAAAATGAAACAATATATTTCATCAATTAGTCTTTTAGTAAGAGATTACGATGAAGCAATAGAATTTTATGCCAAAAAATTACATTTTTTAATAACCGAAGACACGAAGCTGGAAGATAACAAAAGATGGGTTACAATAACTCCCAGGGGAAATAATTCCTGTCACCTTCTTTTAGCAAAGGCTATTGGAGTGGAGCAGTTAACTGCTGTTGGGAATCAGAGTGGTGGCCGCGTTTTCTTAATTTTATATACCGATGACTTTTGGAGAGATTATAATGAAATGAGCAAACAAGGTGTTAATTTTGTTCGTCCTCCCAGCAAGGAAGTCTATGGAAACGTAGCCGTATTTGAGGATCTCTATGGCAACTTATGGGATTTAATTGAACCGCTTAAAGCGTAGTGCTGTTTATTCTTCAGGTTTTATTAATTCATCCTGATAATAAGTAATACTTCGAGTAGTAAAAAGATTTTTTGGTGTAATGATCTTTTTTACCCAATTACCCTCCTCTTCACCGTCAAATTGGTAGATATAATCTTTCGTTTTGACAGATTTTTCAATTTTTGCAACCTCTTTTAAAAGCAAACCCGAGGTGTCATAAGTATAGTTTATATCCTTAGTAGTTACAAATGACTTCTTAGTTTCATCATAATTAAATTCTTTTACTGAGGTCAATTTGTCTTCCAAATCATAAATCTGCTCTTGTGCTTTATTGGGAATTCCATCAAGAAATTCTTTGGTCAAAATTATCTTGTACTTTATGCCCTTTCTATTCTTCTTAAAAGAAGTTCTTATTGATTTAAGAATTACACCATTTAACAAATAGGTTATTGTTGTTTCGCCCTTATAAATGCTATATTCAATATTTGTCTCGTCTAACACTTCATTATTAGATCTCATAATTTCTATGAGATTGCCTTCCTCATTATAAGAATACTTATAGATACCCAGAACGTCACCGGTATAAGAAATAATTTTTTCCGAAACTTTTTTATTATCCGTAGTATCAACTTCATAAAAATGTGCAATTGAAGTCTGTTTGTCAAATTGACCTTCGCGATAAATCTCATCGCGCTTTTCCATCAACTGTCCATTCAAATATTTGTAATAAGTAATAGCATAATCGGTTTCATTATAGCGTGTTAAATTTTTGGTGAGTAAACCTTCCCTATTAAATTCAAACTCTTCTTGGCCATAATCAGCAATAACGAGGCAAGACTTTACCGTTCCCCGAAGGTCAAAATCTTTTAGTGTAAAGATTTGCGGCCCCTGGGAATAAGTCCTACAGGGCAATAAGAAAAGTCCTATAACCGATATTATCTTAAAGATGTAAGTAGCGTAGTTTTTTAGCATTGAAACAAAATTACTTCTTTATACTTCAACATGAAAACAAATAGCATACCGAAAATAAAAAAGGGCGGAATAACCGCCCTTTAAACCTGCTTTAAATTTCCCTTTACTTCACTTCTTCAAAATCTACGTCTTCTACGTTGTCTCCTTCTTTTGTATCTTCAGAAGCAGTCTCTTCACCATTAGTTGTTGCTCCGCCCTGCTGAGCTTCAGCCTGTGCCTTATACATCTCTTCAGATGCAACCTTCCAAGCCTCATTTATTTTATCCAGTGCAGATGTTATTACGTCAACATCTTTACCTTCATAGGCTGTTTTCAGTTCTGCTAAGGCATCTTCAATAGGCTTTTTCTTGTCTTCAGATAATTTATCTCCAAACTCTGTTAATTGTTTCTCAGTCTGGAATATCATGCTATCTGCCTCATTCATTTTATCCGCAGTCTCTTTTGCTTGTTTATCAGATTCTGCGTTAGCTTCTGCTTCTGCCTTCATTTTCTTAATTTCCTCATCAGTAAGTCCGGAAGAAGCTTCAATTCTGATATCCTGAGTCTTGTTCGTAGCTTTATCTGTAGCAGACACCTTTATAATACCATTAGCATCTATATCAAAAGTAACTTCGATCTGAGGTATCCCTCTTTGTGATGGTGGAATTCCATCCAAGTGGAATCTTCCAATGGTTTTATTGTCGGGAGCCATTGGTCTTTCTCCCTGTAATACATGGATTTCAACAGATGGCTGGTTATCCGCAGCAGTCGAAAATACTTGTGATTTTTTTGTTGGAATTGTGGTATTTGATTCAATTAATTTGGTCATTACTCCTCCCATGGTCTCAATTCCAAGAGATAATGGGGTAACATCCAATAGCAAGACATCTTTCACGTCTCCTGTAAGAACTCCTCCCTGGATAGCAGCTCCAACAGCCACAACTTCATCAGGGTTCACTCCTTTTGATGGTTTTTTACCAAAGAACTTCTCAACAGCTTCCTGAACTACAGGAATCCTGGTAGATCCTCCAACCAAAATAATTTCATCAATATCACTTTTTGAGAGTCCGGCGGCTTTTAAAGCTGTTTCACAAGGTTTAATGGTTCTCTTCACCAAATCGGCGATTAATTGCTCAAATTTTGAACGGGTCAATGTAACCACAAGGTGCTTAGGTCCGGAAGCTGTTGCAGTCACATAAGGTAGATTAATTTCAGTTTGCGCAGAAGTAGACAATTCAATTTTGGCTTTTTCTGCAGCCTCACGTAATCTCTGCAAAGCCATAGGATCTTTTCTTAGATCTATGTTCTCTTCCTTATTAAATTCATCTGCTAACCAGTCAATAATTTTATGATCAACATCATCTCCTCCCAAATGAGTATCCCCATCTGTTGCCAATACTTCAAAAACTCCATCTCCTAATTCCAAAATGGAAACGTCATGCGTACCTCCACCGAAATCGAATACTACAATTTTCTGATCCTTGTGTTTCTTATCTAGTCCGTAGGCCAAAGAAGCTGCTGTAGGTTCATTAATAATTCTTTCTACCTTAAGACCCGCAATTTCTCCCGCCTCTTTCGTTGCCTGTCTTTGTGCATCATTAAAATAAGCAGGAACTGTAATTACAGCCGAAGTAACGGTATGACCTAAATAATCTTCAGCAGTTTTCTTCATTTTTTGTAACACCATTGCAGAAATCTCCTGAGGGGTGTATAAACGTCCATCAATATCTACTCTTGGTGTATTATTGTCTCCTTTTGCCACTTTATAAGGTACTCTGTCAACTTCTTTTTGACACTCTGAGAATTTATTCCCCATAAAACGTTTAATGGAATATATTGTGTTATGTGGATTAGTAACTGCTTGTCTTTTAGCAGGATCTCCAACCTTAATTTCACCGCCTTCTACAAAAGCAACAACAGAGGGTGTAGTACGCTTACCTTCTGCATTGGGTATCACAACCGGCTCATTGCCTTCCATTACAGAAACACATGAGTTTGTTGTTCCTAAATCTATTCCTATAATCTTGCTCATCTATTTTATTTTATTAAGTTAATATTTATCTATATTTCAATGTTTTATTAAATGACAAACAGTATGCCAACCGGAAAAAACTGACAGGATGTCATTAATTCCGCAAATATAAAACAGGTGCATTCCTATGGATAGCGTATTTAGAGGGACTTGAATCAGCAAGAATTGCTATATTTCAGATCTAATTGCAGTCTTCACGCCGCCTTGTATCTATTATATAAATAATCTTCCAGCTTCCGTCTTGCTTGTGCAATTGAAATGAATTTACTCCACAATGACTCAGTGAATCATTGATCCAAAATTCATAGGGAGTCCAGGCATTGGCCATACTTCCATCGATCTGAATTTGATATGATAGTAATTTTTCCCGAAATTTCGTGGTGTCAGGAATACTGACTATAGATTTTAGAAAATTATTAAAATCGGAGGTCTTGACTACACTTGCTCCCTCTTTGTCCCGGCCAATGGTCTGCATAATTATAGCAGGACTGGTAGTTCTTTTTATTAGCGTGGAATCCTGATTGTGAAATCCGTCGAAAAACATTTCAACTGCCTTCTTTACTTCTTCTTCTTCATTATTCTGCGCATTTAATATACCAGTACTAAAAATCAACAGTAAACAAATAAATACTTTCATTGTTCTATAGTTTCAACTTCGGTGCCTAAAATAAGGAATAATTTAAACACTTAATCTTGCTCTTAACAATTGAACAAAACTCCTTACATTTATCTCGCCAAAAAGAAAGCAATGTCTATTTCCAAAAAAGAATACAAGAGGGTTACTGTAAAATCCTTAATAGAAATGAAGAAGCAGGGAGAAAAAATTTCTATGCTTACGGCCTATGATTATTCTATGGCAAAGATTGTTGATGATGCCAATGTTGATGTCATATTGGTTGGTGACTCCGCCAGCAATGTCATGGCAGGACATGAGACCACTTTACCTATAACGCTCGACCAGATGATATACCATGCATCTTCTGTTATACGAGCAGTAAACAGGGCTCTGGTAGTAGTTGATCTTCCCTTTGGAAGTTACCAGAGTGATCCCAAAGAAGCTCTGCGTTCAGCTATCAGAATTATGAAAGAAAGTGGTGCTCATGCGGTAAAGGTCGAAGGTGGGGTCGAAATTAAAGAATCGGTAAAACGAATCCTAAATGCTGGTATTCCTGTTATGGGACATCTGGGTTTAACACCCCAGGCCATATATAAATTTGGCACATATTCGGTCAGGGCTAAAGAAAAGGATGAGGCGGAGAAACTAATGGAAGATGCTGAAATTCTTGAAAAGCTAGGTTGCTTTGCCATAGTCCTCGAAAAAATACCTGCTTTGTTAACAAAAAAAGTGTCAGAAAATATCACTATTCCAACAATTGGTATAGGCGGCGGTAAATTTGCGGATGGCCAGGTATTGGTTATCCATGATCTTCTTGGTATGACTCATGAGTTCAATCCTCGTTTTTTACGCAGATATATGAATCTTTATGAAGATATGGGAAATGCCATTTCGCGCTATGTAAGTGATGTGAAAAGCCAGGATTTCCCAAGTGATGACGAGCAATATTAAAATTCGTGGATACAAGAACCAAGACCAATCCCCAAAATCTTCAGGTATTATATGAGGATAACCATATTATTGTCGTTAATAAAAGGCCCGGCGATATTGTCCAGGGAGACAAAACGGGGGATGTACCATTAAGTGAAATTGTAAAGCAATACGTTAAAAAAAAATATAATAAACCGGGGAAAGTTTTTTTAGGTGTAGTACACCGGATAGACAGACCCACCTCTGGCGTAGTCGTATTTGCACGCACCTCAAAAGCGCTTTCCAGGTTAAACGAATTATTTTCACAAAAATTAGCAAAAAAAACATATTGGGCTATTGTAAAAAATAAACCAAATATAGAACAGGGTACACTTGAACACTGGTTGTTAAGAAACACGAAACAGAATAAGTCCTATGCCCATATTAAAGAGGTTCCCAATAGTAAAAAGGCCATTTTAGATTATCAAATTTTAAAGAAGCTCAACAATTATTATTTATTGGAAATTGATTTAAAAACGGGAAGGCATCATCAGATCCGGGCACAACTTGCAGCAATAAACTGCCCTATTAAAGGAGATTTAAAATATGGTTTTGACCGTAGTAATAAAAATGGAAGTATCCATTTGCACTCCCGAAGCATAGAATTTTTACATCCTGTTGGGAAGAAGCCTATATCTTTAATAGCACCGACCATAGAAGATACAATATGGGATGCTTGTTCATGATTTTTTCTTACATTTAAAAAAATCCCCATACAATAATGTTCTAATTTTTTTTAGATATCCCTGGTATGATTAAAAAATTTATTTTTCTTGTTTTTGTGCTGACTTTGTCAGCTTGTGGAAGTTACAACTCCATAGATAGATTCTACAACGCCCATAAAAATGACAGTCAGGTTACGGCTATTCGCGTACCTCAATTCATGCTCAGCCTTTTAGGTAATATTTCTCCTGAAATGAAGTCACTTATTGGAAATACTAAGGATTTGCGTTATATGCAATTTCCCAGCGCTACACCGGAGCGTACTCAATATCTAAATACTCAAATGAATTCCATTACCGGAAATTCTTTTATTGAAGTATTTCGCAAAAATGACGAACTCAAAAGAAATATAATATCAATTCGTGAAAAACGTAATGCCGTAAAGGAGATTCTCATTTATAACAATAATAATATACGCGGCTCCTTTCTTTACTTCAATGGGGACTTTGATCCGGTAAAAGTGCGGGAAATGGCTAAAAACAGTGAGTTTAATGAATTACCTAATAGTCTTGTAAAAGAATTTAATATGCAATCATCAGAGGAAATCAACGAGTAATTTTCAATGCCTTCTCTCGGATAATTTGCCCGACAGGTTTGTTTTGCAAATGACTTTCCAGCCAGGAGAGTATATCCAAATAAAGAAAAGCGCGCTTTTCATAAGGATGATCCTCATATTTTTTTAATTCATCATATAGCCTTTGAAATTCTCCTTTTAACTCATGAGGATAAATATCCCCTAACTTCCTTAAGAACTTGATCATTTCTTTTTGAACGGCCCCAAGATCATTCATCTTGAGTAAAAATTTATAGGTACTCTTTAACTGAATTTCAAGGTGGTAATCCATGCCTGCTTCATAATGTGCCACCAAACTTAAAACTCGCGCAAAACACATAAGATCTTCGCGCATCTTTAGGTTTTTATTATCTATAATCTTCTTTAAATATTTTATGCAGGTTTTGTTATCTCCAATTCCAAAATACAGACAAGCAATTTTATAATAAAATATCATTATATGGTGCGGGTCTATACGATCACTGTGTTTGGTAATTCCGTATTCAATTATTTTAACCAGATACAGCCCCTTATCAAAGGTGCCTTCAAGGAAATGAAGGTTCAACTTATTTGAATAAATATAAAGGAACGCCAAGGATGAAATATTATCATTTTTAGAAAAGTCTTTATCGCTGACAATAGACTCCATTTTTTCAAGTGTCTCTTTAAATTGAGAGCTGTATTTTACATAAAATAATGATTCTAATAGATAATGATGGCCTTTCAAAAAGAAAACAGGATTTAAATAAATCATTTTTCTATTCTCATAGAATAGATCTACCCATTTACTTGAATATTTATAGCATGATAAGAAGTCCTGTATTAAAAAACTGTACCATAAATGCGCCTTGTACAGCCATAACCTTTCCCTAAAACCAAGATCTTCGATCTTGTATTCAGGCAGATGTTCTGCAAAATAACGCCTTACTCTATTAAGGTCTTCATCATTTCGCACATATCCCACTTTTAACATCATTCCATATAGCTGAAGGGATAAATTGGAAAGTTTACTGGTCATAACGTTTTGTTCTGATAATTTCCTGGCCTGACTAACCAGTTCATCAGCTCTATCCGGAATACTCCTTGTAATAAATTGTGTTTCGATAATTTTTTCTAGTTCCACTATTTCATAGGCAATATTTTTCTCTTCATTATCTATTGCTATACCTTTTACTTTATCCAATATTTTTAGACTTTGCTTATACAAACCTTTTTGATAAAGGATAGTGGCGAAGTCTAATTGTTCCCTTATCTGAACCCTAATATTTTGGTTTACCGGATTTAATCTCAAGCTAACCAAAATCTGTTTGTACAAATGTGCTTTTAGGTTAGATAACTGTGTTTTTTTAACGATCCCACTCTCTAAAATTACCCTTTCATCATAAGTCTTAAGTTTATCAAGTAAATTAAAAAGCGCAAGAAATTTGGCATCTGTATTTACTCCAAGGCGACCCACATAAAGCTTAAATTGTCGCTTTTCAGATTTAGATAGAGATTTGACTAGAACAAACAATGCATCTTTATGGGCATTTGTCATCGTAAAAAATATAATTTATATAGTTGTTTTTCAGTGCTTTACGAATACTAAAAAGTAAATTAACGTTGTAAATGAATCATGGGTAACAAAGCTATTCGCTTTCCTAACTATATATTCGTATAGTGACTAAAATTATGCAAAAATAATGAGTAAAGATAAGGTAGACATTTTTGATACTACACTCAGGGATGGTGAACAAGTTCCGGGTTGTAAACTGGATTCTAAACAGAAGCTTGTAATTGCTGAACGCCTGGACCAATTGGGTGTTGATATTATTGAAGCCGGATTTCCGATTTCGAGCCCAGGTGATTTCAAATCTGTCAATGAAATTGCAAAAATTGTAAAGGAAGCAACGGTTTGTGGGTTGACGAGATCTGTTAGAAAAGATATCGAAGTAGCTGCCGAAGCTCTGAAACATGCAAGAAAACCTAGAATTCACACTGGAATTGGCACTTCTGATTCACATATAAAATTCAAATTTAAT
>CBDTVT010000054.1:0-17150 GCA_965364275.1 uncultured Eudoraea sp.
GCGATTAAAACTACCTAAGTTATTGTTGCTCTTTGTTGATAAAATGAGTATTTTGTTACTTAAATAAGGCATACAATTCGGATACCCATTAAGTTGGCAAGTTGACAAATAGCTGGATAAGAATAAGTTACCTTCCTTGGTTCGAGTCCAAGAGGGGGAGCCATAAAGCAGAGACAAGCTCGCTTTATGGCTATGTAGTGAACATCAGTTCTACTTCATAGCCATAATCATTCAAAGCCCATGGGAATTTCATGGGCTTTTTATTTTTAATCTACACCTTTTTTAACGTGATTTGAATGTTTATTGGTTTAGTAAACCACTCTTTAGAAATCTACCAAAACAGCCAGGACAGACTGGGGTTTTATCTACGTAGTCGAGCATAATGGATGCAAACACTACGAGGTATTCAAAAAACGCCTGAATCGACGTTTCGGCACGGTCAGTTATCCAACCGATAAAGCCTTCGGGATTTGAACTTTTTTCTTAACATTGTGTAGTTATAATAAATAGGACAAAACCATTAAGGGCTTGACAAAACACAACATCGCTAAAGTTGATAAAACAGATGAGGGATTGTTTGTAGAATTGGTTTAATTACTTTAACGCATAAAATATAGAAAAGGAATTACTTAATTGTAGTTCCTTTATAAATATAATAATATGAATCTTAATCACTCAACCCAGTTATCAAAGCTAGTCCTCCAAAAAGAAAAAGAAACATAAATATTAAAATAAAAGCAATAACCATTATTAAAAGATTTCCTTTTGCCCAATTCTTTTTATGAATATTTGTATCGCTGCCAAAAGCCCAAACCAAAACTAATATAAATCCTATTAGTGGCAGCGATGCTAAAAAAATTGTCAACGCCCAATCTTTATATGACATTGCAGGTGTGTTTTCCTGAGATGATAGATTTTCCATATTTTTAGTTAGTTTTAAAATGAATTACAAATATATTATATTTATTAAACAAGATTTATTTTCACCTTTGGACACCTGAACCGATAAAGAGTAAACTTCCCCTGCTAGTGCGAGCGTCTCGCTCGTGCCGGGGATGCGAAACAACGCGCCTACCTTTATTGTCAACGTTACCCTTCCTTATAACCAACCACTACTACGTCTGTGGCTCTATCAAATGTGGGGGTCTTTTATTTATCCCTTAATCAATTAGAATTAAGCAACAAAAGATAATTCAGTATCTTGGTAAGGCAACCACCAACCTCTCCTTTAAATGATCAACTTCTTTAGAAAGACCCGTAAAAAACTTGCTGATGATAACAAGCCACTGAAATATGCCCGTTATGCCATTGGAGAGATTGTATTGGTGGTGGTTGGCATTTTGATTGCTTTATCAATTAACAACTGGCATCAGGAGCAGAAGGCTCATTAATTTGAATACGAATTACTAATAGAATTACGCCAATCAATAATTCATATATTCTTGCCAAGTTACCAACAGATATTTTTCCTTATTAGCATATTGAAATCGGGCGTAGATCTAAGACAGATCCAGGTGCTATTAAGCCATCGTTCTAGCAAAATAACAGAATTACATACCCATGGGGTAACAAAAATTTTTAAAAACATTAAAAATCCATTAGATTAGTGCTTTCGACAAGATAGAAACGTAGTTACTTATAACTATATATAATTGTTGTAAACAATGGGTATAAATTAAAATAACATTATAATGAAAATAAAACTGAATCTGATTTTATTTGCATCCTTTCTTTTCTTGATTATAGGATGCAACGAATCACAACAAAATTCTGAAACTGAAAAGGAATCTCAAGTTAAGTTCAAAGGAAAAATTGCGAAAACATACGAAGAGTCCGTTGAAGCATGGCCCGAGAAAAAAAGACCTCCAAAAGATGCACCTAACGTTATTATCTTTTTACTAGATGATGTCGGTTTTGCACAAGTTGGAAGCTTTGGTGGATTAATTGAAACACCAAATATTGATCAATTAGCTGATAACGGATTACGCTACAACAATTTTCACACAACCGCTTTATGTTCCCCTTCAAGAGCTACATTGATGGCTGGTAGGAATCCTCACATGATTGGATTGGGCAGTCATGCACTTACAGCTATGGGGTTTCCAGGATATAATGCGATTGTCCCTTCATCAGCGAAATCTGTTGCTAATTATCTAGAAGAAGAAGGCTATATAAATTATGCGTTGGGAAAATGGGATCACACTCCTTTATATGAAGTTTCTCAAGTGGGTCCTTTCGATCGATGGCCAAGTGATGAGGGGTTTGCACATGCATACACTTTTATGGCTGCAGATGTACATCAATTTATTCCTGTAATGTGGGACGATCATCATCCAGAGCCTTATAGAAAGACAGATCATCTTGATAAGGATATGGCCGATAGAGCTATTGATTGGATTACAGGACATAAGTCAATAGACAAAGAATTACCCTTTATGATGCTTTGGGCATCTGGATCTATGCATTCACCACATCATGCTCCCGACGATTATATAGCAAAATACAAGGGGAAATTTGATATGGGTTGGGATAAAGCTCGTGAGATGATCTTAGCCAACCAATTAGAAATGGGGATCGCACCTGCAAACACAAAATTATCTGATAGAATCGCTGAGCTTCCTGCTTGGGATTCATTGAATGATGATGAGAAAAAGATGTATGCAAAACAAATGGAAGTATTTGCGGCACAAATGGACCATGTAGATTATCAAATTGGTAGAGTGATTGAAACTTTAAAGAGGATCGGTGAATTTGATAATACCCTGATTATGGTTACCGCAGACAATGGTGCGAGTGGTGAAGGTGGCTTAGCAGGGACTTTTAACGAAACCTATGTGCTAAACGGAATGCAAACTCCTTTTGATGCTAATATGAGAAATTACGATAATTGGGGTCAAGCAGATAGCTATCCACATTACCATGCTGGATGGGCAATGGCAGGAAATACTCCATTTCCATATTTTAAACAATCAGAACACAGAGGTGGGCAACAAGATGCACTAGTTGTTCACTGGCCTAATGGAATTAAATCTAAAGGAGAAATCCGAAGTCAATACCATCATATCAGTGACATCGCACCAACCATTATGGAAGCTGCTGGTATTGAAAGACCCGATGAATATCATGGAATAAAACAACAACCTTTTACAGGGATTCCTATGAATTATTCTTTTGATAATATTAATGCTCCAAATGCAAAAAAGCGACAGTATTATGAAATGTTTGGAAATAGAGCCATTTGGGAAGATGGTTGGAAAGCTGTTACCTTACATGCAAACAGAATGCCCTGGAACGTAAATTTAGTTGCAGATTTTGAAGATGATGTTTGGGAGCTGTACCACGTTGCCGAAGATTTTTCCGAAAGTAATGATCTAGCTGAAGAGTATCCTGAAAAATTAGAAGAGCTTAAAAAAGTTTTTGAAGAAGAAGCCTGGGCAAATCAGGTATATCCTATGTATGATGATATGTTGGCAAGATTAAATGCTGTAAACTATGTGATCTTCGGGGATCAAAAAGAATTCACTTATTATGCTCCAGGAGCAGTTCGCATTGCTGAGAAAGCATCAATTCCAGTAAAAGGTAGATCACACAAATTTGAAACTACGATAGATTTAAAAGGAAATGAAGAGGGAGTAATCGTTTCCTGTGGAGGAATGACTGGAGGATATTCTTTGTACATTAAAGATAGTAAACTTCATTTTGACTATAATTTTTTAGATGGGGTACATTATCATTTAACCTCTTCGGTTTTACCAAAAGGAAAAACAGACTTAAAGTTTAATTTTATTTTGGATAGATCAAAAATTGATGGAACCTTAAAGCCTTGGTCTGGAACAGGTGAATTATATGTAAACGGGGAAAAAGTAGATGAAGATTATTTTGAATTTATGCATATTTCCACCTATTCATTAGCTGAAACATTTGATGTGGGTATGGATTCTGGAACACAAGTAGATCCAAATTATGCAGGTAGCACCTTTGCGTTTACAGGTATATTAGACAAAGTAGTTGGAACCTTAACAGACTAATTACTGTTTACAATAACGCTATAATTCATTGTGATTAACTAAGACCAACTCACATATATTATTAATTGATTTTGGTTAATTATAAGTATGTAACCATTACAAAAATGTGCCAAATAACCATTAAATTTATAGTCCCTTAGACTATTAATCTAATGCGCTATGGAAGAAATTGGCAAAAAACAGGCAAAAATTCAGTGGCTTATAGATGAAATTTCTGCAATAATAGAACGTTTAGAGCATGCTGAGGCGCAATATTCTGAAGAACTCTCCGAGGTGCATCCCAATTTTATCAAAAGTGCCCATAATCTTATCCATTATCGAGCTCTTCGCAAAGAAGATATTAGGGCCGTTCAAAAAAAACTTGGGAATATGGGACTTTCACGACTGGCTAAATCGGAAGGACATGTAATGGCAAGTTTGTTATCCAATAAGGCCATTCTGGAGGGATTTTTGAGCAATGAACCGATTAAAATGGATAGGGCCCAATTGACTTTCAAAAAAAGTAACCGCTTGGGTAAATCCAACGCCAAATCGTTGTTGGGATACCGTTCAAAAGGGCGACGTACCCGGATAATGGTTACCCTTCCTTCAGACGTTGCTAATAATTACCAACTGGCACATGAGATGATTGCCAATGGAATGAATTGTGCACGTATTAATTGTGCACATGACAGTGAAAAAGAATGGAGCCTAATGATCGGACATGTAAGGACAGCATCCAAAAAATTGAAACGCAAATGTAAGATTACCATGGATTTGGGAGGTCCCAAAATTCGGACCTGTGGTTTGACCCCTGGGCCAAAGGTTAAAAAATTCCGCCCAACAAAGGACGTGAGCGGAAAGGTGATTAAAGATTGCGAAATCTGGATTGGCCCAGATCCACACAATAACCCCAATCTATTACACCTCCCAATGGACTTAATTTTCCTGGATAAACTAAAGGGAATAAACCGGTTGTTTTTTAGAGATGCCAGAAATAAGAAAAGGGAATTTAGAATTACTGGAATAACAGAAAATGGCTGTAATGCTCTATGTGGTAAGACCACTTATTTGGAAACCGGCATGGAATTACATACCAATGCAGATTACTCTTCTTCTCCGATCATAGTTGGAGAATTTCCAAGGGTGGAACAATTCATTAGGTTGTACATCGGAGATTTTTTGCGATTGCATCGGGAAGCATTACCCGGGGAGCCTGCCGAGGTTGATGCGGATAACAATTTAATAAGCCATGCACATATTTCCTGTACGTTAGGGGATATTTTTAACCAGGTTAAGGAAGGGGAGCCTATCTTTTTTGATGATGGTAAAATTGAAGGTGTAATCCGCCAAGTAGATCAAGACGAAATGATTGTGGAAATTGTTAACGCCAGGGAAAGAGGAAGTAAACTAAAAGCCGACAAAGGAATAAATTTCCCCTCTAGTCAATTGGATATAAGTGGTTTAACAACCAAAGATAAACAGGATTTGGTATTTGTGGCACAAAACGCAGATACGGTAAATTTATCCTATGTAAACAGTAGACAGGATGTTAGAGATCTCTTTACTGAGTTGGATAAATTAGATGCTCCAAAAGGACTCGGAATTATTCTTAAGATTGAAACGCAAAGCGGTTTTAACCATCTGACAGAAATTCTTCTGGAGGCGATGAGGACCCACCCTGTGGGTGTTATGATTGCGAGGGGTGATCTGGCTATAGAATGCGGATGGGATAATATTGGCAGGGTTCAAGAGGAAATACTTTCACTGTGTCGAGCTGCAAATATACCAGATATTTGGGCAACACAGGTTTTGGAAAACCTCTCAAAAGAAGGTATTCCTTCGCGTGCTGAAATGACTGATGCAGCTATGGCACAACAAGCAGATTGCGTTATGCTCAACAAAGGGCCTTATATTCTCCAGGCCATTAAATTGTTGGATACCATCTTTAAGGATATGGAACTGTACCATGAAAAAAACGCACAACTTTCACCAGCAATGGAAAGAGCGTCAATTCATTAAGGGGTCTTATTATAAAGTCAAATTTGAAAATAGTATTCGATGGTTTTTTTGATTTATAAAGGCTTCTAACCATTCCTCTAATGTAAAGACAAAAATTTCAGATCTATGAGGCTATAATTTTATCCACATTTAGATGAACCACAATCTTTACAGGTCAGACATCCTTCCTGATAAATTAAATTAGTGGATCTGCAATTGTCGCATTTTTGTCCTTTTGCCTCGGTACCATCGGTAACAAATCTTTTTAAGGCACGGGCGACACCATTTTTCCATGTATTTAGTGATTCTCCTTCCAACTGAAGGCTGTGGATTAGGTCAACAACTTTTACAATCGGCATACCATGGCGCAACGTACCGGAAATAAGTTTAGCGTAGTTCCAATATTCCGGATTGAACTTATGTGAAAGGCCTTCAATGGTTGTTTTATAACCCCTTTTGTTTTTGTATTGAAAATCATAGCGAGATGTACCATCCTCATCCCTATTCTTTATAATCAATCCGTCATTTACCCAGCGCGGGATTAAAATCCCGTCTTCATCATCTGCCAGTCCTGTAAAAATCTCATAAGGTTGATCATCAATTAAACCAATAAAAGCGATCCATTTTTCCTTGTTGTTCTGAAAACGTACCACATCTGCCTCCAGGACTTGAGGGCGTTTGGTCGGATAGGCATTAAGCGTCTCTTCAGTTTCACTTTCATTAGATATCAATACTCCTGATCTTGAGCCATCGCGATAGACCGTGACTCCTTTACAGCCAGCCTTCCATGCTTCCATATACAACTTGCCCACCATCTCTTCTGTGACTTCATTGGGAAGATTTATGGTAACACTTATAGAATGATCCACCCATTTCTGAACGGCGCCTTGTAAACGAACTTTGCTCAACCAATCGATATCATTTGAAGTAGCTTTATAATAGGGGGATATAGCAACAATTTTATCGAGCTCTTCCTGATTGTATTTTTTTTCAGTATCCAATCCATTTATTTGCATCCACTGTTTAAACCTGTGATGGAACACTACGTATTCTTCCCAGGAATCACCCACTTCATCAACAAATGCAATCTTGGTATCCTGTTCATTGGGATTAACTTTTCTCCGGCGTTTGTATACCGGGAGAAATACGGGTTCAATACCAGAAGTAGTTTGGGTCATTAAGCTTGTTGTACCAGTAGGGGCAATAGTCAATAAGGCAATATTTCTTCGACCGTATTCCAGCATTTCATAATATAATTTTTCATCAGCTTCTTTTAATCGAAGAATAAAAGGGTTTTCTTTCTCTCTATCCGCATCGAAAATTTCAAAGGCTCCACGGTCTTTTGCGGTGTTAACTGATGCTCTATAAGCCTCTAGCGCAATTGTTTTATGCACTTCAATTGAAAATTCATTCGCTTCATTACTTCCATATCGCAATCCCAATGCTGCCAACATATCTCCTTCGGCAGTAATGCCAATTCCAGTGCGCCTGCCCTGTATCGCTTTCTCTTTAATTTTTTCCCATAATCGCACCTCCACAGCTTTAGTTTCCTCTAATTCCGGATCCGATTTTATTTTTACCAGAATGCCCTCCACTTTTTCAAGTTCCAGGTCGATGATATCGTCCATGATGCGTTGGGCTGCAGCAATGTGTTTTTTGAACAGGGTGAAGTTAAAGTTCGCAGTACTTTTGAATGGGTCTTCCACATAAGAGAATAGGTTGATGGCCAATAACCTGCAAGAATCATATGGGCATAACGGGATTTCTCCGCAAGGGTTGGTAGAGACTGTTTTGTAACCAAGGTCGGCATAACAATCGGGCACCGACTCTTTGATAATTGTATCCCAGAACAAGATTCCAGGTTCTGCAGATTGCCATGCATTATGTACAATTTTGTCCCATAAGTTTTTGGCATCAATGGCTTTTGAAACCTTTGGTGTATCACTGTGAACAGGGAATTTTTGAATATAGGAATTGTTGCTTTCAACGGCTTTCATAAAACTATCATCAATCCGAACAGATACGTTGGCGCCTGTGACTTTGCCTTGCTCCATTTTAGCATCAATAAAATCTTCCGCATCAGGATGGTTAATTGAAACTGATAACATTAAGGCGCCCCTGCGGCCATCTTGTGCCACCTCGCGCGTAGAATTGGAATAACGCTCCATAAATGGTACCAGGCCAGTTGAGGTTAAAGCTGAATTTTTAACCGCTGATCCTTTTGGCCTGATATGGGACAGGTCATGTCCAACACCTCCACGTCGTTTCATTAATTGTACCTGTTCCTGATCAATTTTCATTATTCCTCCGTAGGAATCAGAAGTACCTTCATTCCCAATCACAAAACAGTTAGACAATGAAGCAATTTGAAATGGATTACCGATACCTGCCATAGGACTTCCTTGTGGTACGATATATTTGAAGTTTTTGATCAGATCAAAAATCTCGCTTTCGGTAAGGGGATTGGGATATTTTTGCTCCATACGAGCTATTTCTTTCGCAATCCTTCTATGCATGTCATTCGGATTAATCTCATAGAGATTTCCCTCAGAATCTTTTAGGGCATACTTGTTTATCCATACTCTGGCAGCGAGATCGTCCTCCTCAAAATAGGTTAAACTAGACTTATAGGCTTCTTTTTGAGAATAAGTTTTTCTTTTGGAGGGAATAATTTTTACGGCCATGGATAATTTTTCTTTAGGAGATTATTTATGATGTAGTAAAAATGGGATTAACTGAAAAGCTATTCTATGATAAAAGTCATGAAGTTTACAAGGTCAAACATTTAATATGTTGAAAATAAGAAAGATACGAACTTATCAACAAAAAAAAGTTAACAAATTAATTGAATATTTTCTATTAATAAATTTTAAAGTACTGTCCATTGTGCGAGCCCAAGAGGGCGCGCGCTGAAGCAGAGCAAGCTCATTTCATGTCGGTAAAGTGAACAAAGTTCTTCTTTATTGCGAGAAATAAAAGTCCGGCAGAAATGTTGGACTTTATTTGTGGTTTATACTGACAAACATAATATATCGTCCATTTTGTGGTTATTATAAAAGATAAAAACCTGGATCAACCAAAATTTAAAAACAAATAATATTATGAAACGACTTAAGATCGCAATTTTAGCCATAGGAGTGTTGGGATTATCTGCTTGTGGGAATGATGATAATGATGAGGTAGTTGAGAATTGTCAAACATGCTCTCTTACGATTGCAATACAGCAAGTAATTACTGAATTTTGCGACAACGGTGACGGTACTGTTACAGCAACAACGGCAGGGGTAGAGACAACAGAAGATTTAGAAGGAGTAACCTTTGATCAATTTATAGCAGCCTTTGAATTATTGGGGTCCACCTGCAACTAATAAAAAGAGTCCGCTGAAGTAGAGTAAGCTCACTTCAACGCAGTAAAGCGAACTAATTTCTGCTTTATTGTAAACAGAGATAAAAGTCCAGCAGAAATGCTGGACTTTTTTTGTTTTTAATGCACACTCTTTTGAGTAAGGATTCATAAATTGGGATATGCCACATCAATTGATTTTCAGTGAATATTTCCATTGTAAGAGGGTGTCAAAACTAATACTGTGGAATAGGTTAAAGAAAATCGGGTATCCCATTAATTTGTCAAAATGGTATATGTCGGCGGGAGGTCTTAAATTTGAACAAAGCAACCAGAGTTCATTTTCCAATTCTCTCAACACCATTGATTTTAAAGGACCACGCATATTGGTTGCCGGTGGTACTAATGGCATCTTCGGGGATATTTATTAAAAGTCCTTCCTCTTCCGTATAACTGTAATTAAGAGCGGTATCATATCCGATTAAATATATTTTGCTGCCCTCTTTAGGCTTCACGTATTTCAGAACAAGATCTTTTTTGGGAGCTTTTAAAGAAATGGCATAAATAGTCTGTTCTTCTCTTTTTTTTGTAAAGCGTATGCTGTCACCTTGCTTAAAATGTGTCTTTAGTTTTTCTGTCCCATATACCACTTCACCATTGATACGAAGCCAATCACCAATTTCCTGGAGTCTTTCTAAACTAGGTTCAGGAATTTCACCTTCGGAAGTAGGTCCTACATTTAAAAGATAGTTGCCCCCTTTAGATGCTACATCTATCAAATTATGTATCAATACCTCTGCAGATTTCCAGTTATGGTCGTTCAATTTATAGCCCCAGGTATCGTTCATGGTCATACAGGACTCCCAATCAACATTGACTGCCCCTTCCAATATCTCTTGCTCCGGAGTGCCAAAATCGCCGGAATAGTCATCATCTTCCTTATTCATGCCCTGCATTCCCTGTCTTCCTTTATCGACCCGATTATTGATGATTACACTTGGTTTTAACTCCCGAATATACTGGTACATTTCTTGCCCCATTTCATGGGTATATTCGAGTATCCATTCCCCATCGAACCATATTATTTCAGGGTCATAATTCTCTATAAGTTCTGTTACTTGTGGCTTTAAATAATTGGTGTAATACTCCGGGAATTGAGAATTCATCTTTAGTGAATCCTGTGTGTTGTATTCCGGATAGTTAAGCCCCTGGGCTTGTGGATGGTGCCAATCCATAATGGAATGGTAAACTCCAAACCTAATGCCTTCCTCTTTACACGCCTCTGAAAGTGCCTTTAATATATCTTGGCCATAAGGGGAGAAATCTACAATGTCATAATCAGATACTTTTGAATCCCATAGGGCAAAACCATCATGGTGTTTGGAGGTGATCACAATATATTTCATGCCTGCTTCTTTCATTGTCCGAGCCCATTTTTTTGCGTCGAATTTCTGTGGATTGAACTGCTTTGCATATTCTTCATATTCAGATATGGGAATTTGGGCACTGTTCATTATCCATTCTCCGATATTATCCACTTCTTTACCATTATGAACTCCGGCAGGCACCGAATATGGGCCCCAATGGATGAACATTCCAAAACGGGCATCGCGCCACCATTTCATACGTTCATCAAATGACTCGTTAGATTCTTCCAGATAATTGATAGCAGTAACCTCTTCAATGGAGTCACTTTTTTTAGATTGCTCCTTGCAGGATGACATCGCAAAAATGATAAAAAACATCATTGGATAAAGAATGTTTTTTGTTTTATGGCTGTATTTTAAAGTACGTACTATCATCCAAAAAGTTTTTATATTAAGTCAATCAAAGCTAAAATTTATTTTTAGGATTATCAACTTCTAAGAACACATTTAAGGATACTTTTTTTGCAACCAAAGGAATAAAAAACGTATTATTTCAAGGAATTCTTGCGTTGCAAATAGTATTCTTATCATGTTTCCAACCTTTGGCACCTTCCAGATAATTAGAGGATTGCCCCAGGATATTTTCTTCTGTATTTTATTATTAATTGTTTATTTATAAAAGGAAGTGATTAATACCCACTAAAGAGGGATGAGTTAATTTGGCTAAATCCCATATTTTTTTTATATTGAGTTATAGGATTTCAAATTATAAAATGCTGGTATTATGAGGAAGATTGTTGTTCTTATCGCTTTAATATTTTCATTTCAGGCACATTGTAAAAATAGCCTTAAAGAAATTTCAGGGGTTGTGACCATAGGAAACTCTCCAATCCAAAATGTATCTGTTCAAGTTCAAAATAGCTTTAAAGAGACGTTTACAGATGAGAATGGTAAATATCTTATTACTGCTGAACCGTCTGAAGTATTGGTCTTCAATTATGCCGGTATGCAAAATGTAGAAATAGTGGTTGAAGATGTCACCACTAGATTGAACATAGAAATGAAAATGAACATCGAAGCTCTAAAAGAAGTTGTAGTTGCAGAAAATAATATCAATAATCAGGATTATTTAAGGTTAGAATATGGGGTTAATAAGAATATCCTAAGTACCGCCTTTGGTTATCTGGATGCAAACCGAGTAGGATATTCTATAAAATTGGTGGATGGTGATGATTTAAATCCGGGAGCAATAGATGTAATAACCGCATTGAAAGGAAGAGCGGCCGGGGTATATAGCCAGGGAGGAGAAATTTATATTAGGGGAGGGGGACCTCAATTAAGGGGAAAAGCAATTCCTGCAATTTATGATGTAGACGGAATGGTCTTAAGGAAACTTCCTTTTTTAACGGTAGAAAATATTGATCGGGTAGCGATAATATCAGGATTAGCCGGTACGGTACGCTACGGTAGTATTGCCAGAGGCGGTGTGGTGGTCATAAATACCATTGGCTCTCCAATTAGGCGAGATTCTGAAACCACTAAAAGTTATGATAGGGCACGCCTGCGCAATAATATCTACAATAATGATGCGGTTGCTGAAAATCGTGGTAATGCCACTAGTTATTTGAAGGAATTATATTCATGCAAAGAAAATCTTGCTGCCAGAGAAGTTTATCAAAAATATTTGTCGAGATATGCAAACAACCCATATTTTATTATTGACACCTATCTATTTTTCCATGACTTTGGGGATGATGTTTTTGCCAAACAAATTTTGGAGAACAATATGAAGGTTGTTGAAAGAAACCCCATTTATGCCAAAGCCATGGCATTTTCTCTGGATTATACCAAAGAGCACTTTAAGGCCAAAGAATTGTACAAAAAGATTTTTATTTTAAGGCCAGAATTTATGCAATCCTACCGGGATATAGCAAATAGCTATAGAGCAAATGGAAATTATAAAAAGGCTGCAAACATGTACATTCGTTATCAATACTTAATAAACGAAGGTATTTTCTCTGATAATAATTCAGCTATTCAAACGGTAATAGATGGAGAAATGAACAACTTATTTGTGCTGCATAGCGCAAAGTTTATGGACGATTCGAATGCCATTGGATTCAAAAATTACACTAAGAATAAAGGCGAAACCAGATTATTTTTTGAATGGAATGACAGTGAGGCAGAATTTGATTTGGAATTTGTTAATCCCCAAAAAAATAATTTTATCTGGGAACATACTTTGGAGAGTGCTGCCGAACGCGTTAAGGACGAGAAAACCATAGGGTATTCTTCTGAGGAATTCTTTGTTGATGGGTCGCTACCGGGAAAGTGGCAGATAAATGTCAACTACAGAGGAAATAAAAAATTATCACCGGTTTATATGAAATTAACCAAATTCACCAATTATAATACACCTGCTCAAAAAACTCATGTATCTGTTTTTCGATTGGCGTTGAAGGATGTAAATCAGAAATTAACCGATTTCGATAATTTAGTTACTCTCTCAGCTAATTAAAGGACTTTTTGTTGCCCTTTATTCTATACCCGAGCGCGAGCTTCCCGCCAATTTGGGTAAAAGATCCATTATTATCAAAATCAAGATTGGAACCATTTATTCCTGCTCGAAAACTAATGTTAGTGTAAAAGCGGTTCCATTTATATCCAAAGAGTGCCGATCCATTTAGTTTGTAAATCATAGGATTGCCGGGATTATATGATAAGGTCTCTGTCTCAGCATTTTTTATAGATAAGCCAATACCCACTTTTGCACTGAGGCCTATATAAAAATTGGAGGGGAGTTTAAAAAGACCAACCAAACCACCAAGTACGCCAATTCCGTAATTAGTTATATTGGTAATTCTGGCCTGCTCATTGAAATAAGGGTCAAACTCCATAGGAATAATTGAACTATCTGCGGAGATCTGATTATATACCAGGAAACCCCCTAAACCAAATGAAAACACACTCCGTTTTTGGTTTTTAAGTCCTGATCTTAATACTCTCTGAGAGTATTCCCCGGCATTGAACAGGTATAAATAATCAATACCTCCGGCAATTGATTTAATGTCATCTCTGAAAACAGTGCTGCTGTTTAAGGAATTTTCAACGTTAAAACCATCATAGACCTGAAAATAAAAATCGATAACATTTTGATTAAAAATAAACCCACCTCGAAAGTCAAAACGATCCGTATTTTCGGTGTTTTCATCCTTTATATTAAATGTTATGTCCAGAATTAGCTTACGTGTGGCTAGTCCTACACCTACACCAAACAAGTTATTCGGAATATAAGTCAGGGCAGCCTCATTATTAGACAATTTAAATCCCTGCGCTCTAATATTTCCGAAGAGTCTAACAGACCAGTTCCGAAGATCGCGATCAATAAGTAAGGAATCTATTAGATTTGTAGTTTTGACAGAATCTCTTACATATAAGTCCTGAGACCAGCACAGCGAATTTATCAGAAAAAAAAGAGGAAGTAATAATTTTCTTTTGGTAACAAAACCAATCACCGTTTTGATTGTAATATTGAAAATTATAAATCTGCAAAAGGAACTAGTCCGTTGTGTCTTACTATTATCATTCATTAAAAAAATCTGGAATAATCTAATATTTAGAATGTCTACGAAAGATACTGAAAATATATGGGCTGTTTAATTAATTTATCTCTTTTAAATCAGGTTTCAAGAATCCGGATAATATAGATAATTGAGTCTGTTGAACTTAATAGTTTGTAAACTTTTTAAGTATATTTCGTCTGAAAGGTATAGCCATTAATACTTGCTGAGTTTTATTGGAAATATTACATAATATGGGATCAGATGAGAATTGACAAAATTGGTTTTGGGGGAGGTTGTCATTGGTGCACGGAGGCCGTATTTCAATCATTAATGGGGGTTATTAAGGTGGAGCAAGGTTGGATATCAGCCGAAGGTGCGGAGGATTTTCACGAGGCCGTAATTCTTCATTTTAATCCGGGTTTCATTTCTCTAAAAGAATTAATAGAAGTGCACCTTTATACCCATAATAGCACTTCCAATCACTCTATGCGAACAAAATACCGCTCTGCAGTTTATACCTTCAATAAACTGCAGCAAAAAGACTCAGCCAACATCTTAGGACTGCTTCAAAAAGACTTTGAAGACCGGCTAATTATCCGTGTATATGGGTATAAGGAATTTAGAATGTCGCCCGAATCTTCTCAAAATTACTATCTGAAAAACCCGGAAAAACCATTCTGCAAGACGTATATTGACCCCAAATTGCAAATGCTTCTAAGAAGATTTCCAAAGAACGTTATAGAGTCTCCTCTGTTCCCAATAAAAACTGAGGAAGAACAAAAGGGCAAAAAATAAAATAGGAGTTTCCTGGTTCGTATTAAAAGTTCTTATTTTGGCCCCCTGTAAACTTTTGAATTACAGTATTTGGCCTCATAGCCTGCCTGCCTCAGGCAGGTTCAACGGATAGCCCCGATAGCTCCTTCTCCATAGTATTACGAAGGAGAAGCTATCGGGGGAAGTTTCCTAAACTTACAGGAAGAATAAGAGAAAGTATTTATAAATTCGCAGATTATAATAGGCCTCATAGTTCAACGGATAGAATAGAAGTTTCCTAAACTTTAGATCCAGGTTCGATTCCTGGTGAGGCTACTATCTTCTTTATTAGCTCGCAGTTTCCAAAATCTTAAGTATATTAGTAAGCAAGGACTAGTCTTGTATAAGGCAGGCTGCAAATACTCTCCTTTCCGTATCAGGCAAGGATTAAAAGTATTGTAAACTACAACTAGGAATTGCATCTATCTTCGGGTCACCGGCAACAAATAAGCATGAAACTGAGTAAAACCAAACATAAACTATTAGATGAAGCTTATAATACCTTAATACAGGTCTGTTTATTTGACAGCCCCCTTGAGGAAATGGCGCCTTTGCTGGCTGAAGACGTTATGAACTTTGGAGCGGGTAAAAAGGAGCTCACCCAAACCAAAGCCGCCTTTTTGAAACAAATAAAAAATCAAAAAGAACTGGCAGAGGGTTTGAAAATGGACTTTGCGTTTACACCGGTTTTGCGCAAAATTATGAACGAGGGCAATGGGGCCATTTATACGGATGATATAGTGAATACCGTTTGGGTAAACAAAGTAAAAGACGAACTTAAATTCCGACTTAGTTTTATTTTTGAATACCGGGAAAGCAATTGGTTTCTGGTCCATTCCCATACCTCAACCCCGGACCCGCAACGTACCGATGAAGAAGTATGGCCGGTAGAGGAACTGAAAAAAAGAACGCAATTCCTTGAAAAAAGCCTTGAGGAAAAAATAGCAGAATTAAGCCTTAAAAACCGGGAACTTGAAATTGAAGCATCACTGGAAAGGGTAAGGGCCCGTGCCATGGCTATGCAGAACTCTGATGAGTTATCTGAATTGGCTTATATTCTTTTTGAACAGTTAAAACAACTGGGAACGGAACTAAGATGGTGTTGGTTTAGTATTTTTGATGAAGACTTTAAAGGAATAAATTCTTGGTATACAGATGTCGATGGTACATTTAATCCTTTACCAATTCATCAAAAAATACGGGATTTTAGGGATGTAAAATATGCGTTAAAAGCCTGGAAGGCAGGTGATGAGTTGTACTTAAATGAAATCAAAGGAAAGGAATTAATTGCCTATGTCCAGGAGTTGGGTAAAAATCCAGAGTTCAAAAAAGGGCTGACTTACCCAACCTTTAAGAAAAATCTGTCCGGATGCCTTTATCAAACCCATGCTATATTTAAACATGGTTACATTGGATATAGCTCTTTTAAGTCGAGAAAAAAAGAAAACGTTATTTATTTTCCACGTTTCGCGAAAGTATTCGAACAAACCTATACACGTTTTCTCGACCTCCGAAAAGCGGAAACCCAAGCCAGAGAAGCAAAGATTGAAGCGGCCATGGAGCGTATCCGAAGTCGCGCAATTGCCATGAGAACATCCGATGAACTTCTTGAGGTGGCACTCGAAATGCGAATTCAAGCAGACCGCTTAGGGCAACAGGATCTTGAGGCGAGTGTGGTTCATTTGTACGAAAAAGATGCGGCATTTTTTGAGTCGCTCGCCGCGATGCGTACTCCTGGCGTTGATGGAGAAATTAGCACTTATCGGCTTAAATTTCCGGTGACCGCAACTAAGGAAATTGAACAGATGATTAAAAA
Source organism: uncultured Eudoraea sp. (assembly GCA_965364275.1). Classification (GTDB taxonomy): domain Bacteria; phylum Bacteroidota; class Bacteroidia; order Flavobacteriales; family Flavobacteriaceae; genus Eudoraea. The sequence goes on from CBDTVT010000054.1 coordinate 16,911, forward strand.
TTACTGGTCTGGTCTTTCAGAGTATACTATTGAAGTTAATCAAAAAATGAGGGAGAAATGGCAAAGTGTTTTACAGAAGTATGCCCCTGAATTGTTCAACCAACGGTTTCAATATGAGGAAAAAGAAATAGAAGAAGATCAAAAAGAGTATTGGAATTTTGCAGATTTTTCTGGTGGCTCCCTTTTAACGGTCACCTATTCACCACCTTCACCGGAAACCAAAGAATTTTTTAAAAGGTC
>CBDTVT010000055.1:0-16979 GCA_965364275.1 uncultured Eudoraea sp.
CTGAATTAAATCAGCACCTGCTTCTAGTTTTTCGAGGGCATCTTCTACAGAATGAATTCCACCTACCCCAATTATTGGAAAGGCCTTATTACTTTTTTCAGACAAGAATCGAATAACCTCTGTACTTCTGTTCGCAAGGGGTTTTCCACTTAATCCACCTTTTTCTTCTGTGAGATAGTAATCCGATTTCAGATTTTCTCTGGCTATAGTAGTATTAGTGGCAATTATCCCGGAAATCCGGGTGTCTTCAACAATTTGAATTATATCTAATAACTGTTCATTCGTAAGGTCAGGTGCTATTTTTAGAAGAATTGGCTTCTCAATTACTTGTTTATTTTGTGCGTATTTATGGTTTTCACGTTTTAACGCCATCAATAGTGCTGCAAGAGGCTCCTTATCCTGCAATTCCCGAAGTCCAGGTGTATTTGGAGAACTTACATTCACCACAAAATAGTCTACATGATCAAAAAGGGCATCAAAACATATTAAATAATCTTTGGCTGCAAGATGATTTGGTGTGATTTTATTCTTGCCAATATTGCCGCCTATTATAACATTGTGTTTTTTCTTTAAGTTATCAACGGCTTCATAAACACCCAGGTTATTAAAGCCCATTCTGTTTATTATTGCCTGATCTGCTTTTAATCTGAAAAGCCTTTTTTTAGGATTACCAGCTTGTGGTTTGGGTGTTACAGTACCAATTTCAATAAAACCAAATCCAAAATTGGAGAGTTCGTTATATAAATTTGCATTTTTATCAAATCCGGCTGCAAGGCCTACAGGATTTTTAAATTTTATTCCAAAAACCTCTCGCTCCAAACGTTCGTCATCAATAAGATAAAGGAATCTGAAGAAACCTGAAAATCCAATTTTAGATAGTAATTTAATAAATGTAAATGAAAGGTGGTGTACTTTTTCCGGGTCCAAAAGGAATAGAAAAGGTCTGATGAGGAGCTTGTACATAGTCTAAATAAACTTTGTTCAAAAATACAAACTTCCATTAGGTTAGCGCTGCATTACCAACTATTTCGTCTTTTCTGTAGTGTTAAAATCACTCCGGTAGTGTATCCTCCTTAGAGATTAATCCCTTTAGTGGTCTGCGCATAGCCTCGGTACATAAGTCAATATACCGACGGTATTGATTTTCATTTAGTATACCCACTAATTTTTGATCACATATTTTTGAATTGGCAATAATCTGTGCACGAAGTGGTTTAAATTTTTCAGCCAGAGTTTGCAATTCTTCTTCGTTACTCTGCGGATGCTTGTCCAAAAGGACATCAATCTGTTCTTCGATTAATTCATTGGATTTATTTAATTCCTGAATCCAGGCTTCCATTTGTACTAACTGTTCATCATTAAGTTGAAATACTTTTATTATGGTTTCTGTATCCTTTCCACCAATACCTAAGGTACAGCCTGCAGTTTGGCCCATGCTTGTGAAGAAGATAAAAAATAGTAGAATAGAACAATAATAATTCAATTTCATGGTCTCAAATCCTTTTAGTATTTATCTAATAAACTTCTATATAAACTGTGTTTTTTATCAAAAATTATAATTCCTGTCAATTTAATGCCATAAACAAAAAAAGCTGCCAAATATGGCAGCTTTTTTACAATTTGCAATGTATGGTATTATTTTAAAATGAAATTTACCCGGGCAAATAAGAATCTACCTCCAATACCAAACTGTTGTGCTCTACGAGACCAATCAAAACGACCGCTACTACGATTATTCCCACCGTCAGCCAAAACCTCTGCCGCTCTGTCCGGATAAGTGTCAAATAAGTTGTTTGCCCCGACTGTAAAGGTAAGTGCGGGTGTAGCTTTGTAACTCACCGAAAGATCAGTTACAAATTTGGAACCAAAAACTTGTTGTCTATCAATATTTGTAGTTGCTTCTGTTACTTTTCCAAAATATACACCTCTTAAAAAGAATATCCATTTTTCTGAAGACAGATTAAATGTCAAGTTTACCTTTGTTCTTGGCACCGCTTCTTCCAGATAAACCCTGCTATCTTCAGGAAAGTACGTATCAACCAACCCTGCGTCTTCAAGTACCTGGGATGCCTTTATCTCCCCTACCTGCTGTGTCTTAGAAAAAGTAGCTGCCAAAGTTGAATTTAGCATCCATCCATCCCACACATTAGCCCTTTGGGTAAGAACTAAATCAATACCTCTTGATTCTGTGTCAATTGCATTGGCAAAAAATGAAGCTGCCGAGGCATTTGCCTGTCTAAGCAGATTATCCAATTCCGATCCAGTCCCAGGACCTTGAAACTGCCCTGTATATACCACTCTATCATCTATTTTAACAAAATAACCGTCGACAGTAACTGTAAGGTTGGCTGCAGGTATTTTACCTGTTAAACCTAAACTAATACTACTCGATGTTTCTTCTTTTAATTCAGGTATTCCTAAAAGATTAGCAGCCCTGCTGTCATTGGAAAAAGTTCCCACCTCTTGCGGGTTCCCATCCTGATCAAAAATAGTGGAAGTTGAATTAAAATATATCTGATGAAGAGATGGTGCTCTAAATCCAGTATTTAATGCGCACCGAAGATTTAAATTTTCGTTAATTTTAACGCGTGATGAAACTTTGAAATTTATGGTTGAACCAAAATCACTGTAATTTTCAAAGCGGGTTGCAAAACTCACAAGAACACTTTCAGAAAAATCGGCCTCTAAATCAAAATATCCCGCAATACTGCTTCGGTCTCTCGATAATTCATTGTTAGGACTAAATCCAGGAAATACCTGTGATCCGCCAGGCCTGGAACTTCCAAAGAAATCCTGTGACGCCGTCTGAGAAGCAAGTGTAATTACTTCGCCTGCGCCAGTGTATTGAGCATAAGACGACTCTTGGCCGGCAACAATTTCATAATTCTCATAACGGTATTCTCCACCGAAAGCGACATTAAAACCACTAAAGATATCATCATAAAACTGGGTAATATCCAGGTTGGTTGTATTTTGTGCAAAGGAAAACCCACCGGCGTCAAAAGTAGTAGGTGATGCGCTTTGCAGGGAAGCATTAAAGGTATTTCCTATTGTATAAAGAAATGCATTTTTTCCAAACGTATTACTGAAATCCACACTCCAATCTCCAACTTTTCCCTTTATACCTATTGCTATAGATTGATCTTTTATATTGGAATTTATTTCCGGTAGAAATCCATTAAGATATGCAGGGGTATATGTTCTACTTTGATTAGGAAGCCGGTAAAAACCTGCAGAATTGCCCGTTCTTGAACTAATCCCCGTAAAAGAATAAAGTTCCGTTCCATAGTCGTCTAAGGGAAGTACAAAGTTAGCGAAGAAACGACCACCTCTTAATGCGGACTGCCCGACTCTCATATTAAAATCACTTCTTACTAATCCCCTTGCCGTCAATTCAGATTCTGTATTATCAGCAGAGAGAATAGGCTGTAATTCTGCTTTAGTAGTTGCTCCCATAATATCAATCCCCGCAGCATTTGAATATTGAATTACATCGGTTACATCGTCATCTAATAAGGCGGATACATCGTAACCATCAGCGTTTGCAAATCGTTCTACAGTATTGTATTGATTAAATACATCACCTTCCCATTCTTTCATCCGACTATAGTCCTGCCGAACATCAAAATCTCCGGAAAAATTTATATATCCTCCTCTTTCACCCAAAGAAATTCCATAACTGCCAGCTACATTGGTGGCTTCGCCATCTGAGCCTCCTGTTTGCCCATTGGCATTCTTTGAAAAATTCGCACCTGTAGTTACTGTAAGGTTTAATTCACCTGAACCTTTATTTAGAATAATATTGATTACGCCTGCAATTGCATCCGATCCATATTGTGCCGCTGCTCCATCTCTCATTACCTCAACACGTTGTATTGAAGCCGCAGGAATGGCATTTAAATCTGTTCCTACACTACCTCTACCAAATGTACCATTCACATTTACCAGCGAAGATGTATGCCTTCTTTTTCCATTAATTAAAACCAATACCTGATCAGGTCCTAAACCTCTGAGCGAGGCAGGGTCTATATGATCCGTTCCATCCGAAATGGTTTGTGTATTGGAAGTAAATGAAGGCGCTACATAATTTAAAATCTGATTTAAATTTACCTGGGGACCAACTCTTGCCAATTCCTTAACATCTATAACATCTACAGGAACCGTGCTCTCTGTAGCAACTCTGTTGGGATTACGCGAACCTGTAATAATGACCTCGCTCAATGCCAAACCGGAAACCAGGGTGATGTTTAGAATAGTACTATTTACCAAAACTTCCAGAGGTTCGTACCCTATAAAAGATACTGTTAACCTATCACCAAGGATGGCATCTATGCTGTAGTTTCCATCAAAATCTGTTGTAGTACCTATGCTCGTACCTTTTTTCACAACTGAAGCTCCAACAAGCGGAACCCCCTGATCATCCGTCACCGTACCTGTTATCTGCCCATTTGCAATGCAAATAGCTCCGAAAACAAGGACCAAAATAACTAAGTAATGTTGTTTCATATCATATCTAATTTGAGTTAATATGCTCATAAGGTAGAAAAAACTTATCTTAAATTGTTCGTTATATTGTACTTTCTTAATTAGGATTTTGAGTTAACCAACTATTATTATGCTGTTTGAGGCTTTAAAGTAATATTGTAATTTTGATACAAACTAATTAGTATGCAAAAAATTATTGACCGTTTTATTAGCTATGTAACTATAGATACCCAGAGTGATCCAAATTCAAATAGTACTCCGAGTACAGAAAAACAATGGGTGCTGGCCAATAAACTTACCGAGGAATTAAAACAAATTGGTTTGGAAGATGTTTCGATTGATAAGAACAGCTACATTATGGCTACTCTTCCTTCAAATATTAAAAAAGTGGTGCCCACTGTTGGCTTTATTTCGCATTTTGATACCACCCCGGATTTTTCAGGAACCGATGTAAAACCTCGTTTGATTCATAATTATGACGGAAAGGACATTGTCCTTAATAAAGAAAACAACATTGTGCTTTCACCTGATTATTTTGATGATTTACTTCTTTACAAAGGACAAACCCTTATTGTTACCGATGGCACTACCCTTCTGGGAGCAGACGATAAAGCTGGTATCACGGAGATCATTACGGCGATGGAGTATCTTATTCAGCACCCGGAAATTAAGCATGGCCCTATCCGTATTGGTTTTACGCCGGATGAAGAAATTGGTCGCGGAGCACATAAATTTGATGTCAAAAAATTTAATGCAAATTGGGCATATACAATAGACGGGAGCCAGATAGGGGAATTGGAGTATGAGAATTTTAATGCTGCCGGAGCAAAAATTACCGCGATTGGCAAAAGTGTTCATCCGGGATATGCAAAAGGAAAAATGGTAAATGCAATTGGCCTCATTAATGAACTAATGAATTTATTGCCAAAAAAAGAAGTACCGGAACAAACAGAAGGCCGGGAAGGATTTTTTCATATAAATCACCTCCAGGGTGAAATAGAAAAAGCAGAGTTGGAACTCATAATAAGGGATCACGATCGGGCTTTATTTGAGAAGAGAAAAAAGTTGCTAAAGAATATTGTCAATGAACTGAATGAAAAACATGGAGATTGCTTATCTCTGGAGATAAAAGATCAGTACTTCAATATGAGGGAAAAGATAGAACCAGTTTATCATGTTGTTGAAATTGCCAAAGAGGCTATGGAAACATTAGATATAGAACCAAGCATAAAACCTATTAGGGGTGGTACAGATGGTTCACAACTTAGTTTTATGGGACTACCATGTCCAAATATTTTTGCGGGCGGACATAATTTTCATGGAAAGTACGAATACATACCGGTTCAAAGTATGCAAAAGGCTGTTGATGTTATCGTGAAAATTTGCGAAATTGTAGCCAGCAAATAGTTGTGAATGTGAATACTGAAGAAAAAATAGAAGCCTACTATTCCAAAAATCAAAAATATAAGAAGGGAATCGCACAATTAAGAGCAATTGCCTTAAAAACCCAATTGGTAGAAACTCTAAAATGGGGCTCAACAGTGTATACTATCGACAATAAAAACGTATTGGGTATAATGGCTTTTAAAAATCATTTTGGTATTTGGTTTTTTAACGGAGTTTTCCTCAGTGATCCCAAGGGAGTTCTGGAAAATGCACAGGAAGGCAAAACAAAATCCATGAGGCACTGGAAATTTAAGGTAGTAAGCGATATAGATGAAGTTGGTGTTCTTGAATATATAAAGGAAGCTGTCGCAAATCAAAAGAAAGGACTGAAAATAAAACCATCGCGGAAGACAGAAATAATCATCCCAAAACTATTATTGGACGCTTTGTTAGAAAACACCAGGCTAAACGAGCAATTTAATACCCTAACTCCTTATAAACAAAGAGATTATTGCGAGTACATTGCAGAGGCAAAACAACAAAAGACAAAGGAATCGCGACTTGAGAAGATTATTCCAATGATTTCTATAGGCCAGGGGTTAAATGATAAATACAAATAAACTTACGTCTTTGAATCTCTCTTAGTGACCTTAAATTTCTGAAAAGGTCAGTTTACCTCTTTATGTATTTTTATTTTTGCGGCAATTTCCAGCCATTATGATAAGACGCCTTCATTATTTCATTAGCTGTTTTATCAGTAAATCTGTTCTTATCTGCATCCCAATATATTCTGTTCCCGGATTTGTAGGCAACATTTCCCATATGGGATACCATTGCTGCATCATAACCTACTTTAATAGGTGCATTAAGGTTCTTCGGATCCCTGCTTTTAACGGCCTCTATGAAATTCTTAGTATGAAGATCCAAACCACTTCCCTGATTCTGTTGCAGAGGCAATGCTTCCATGCGTGGGATGCCTTCTTTACCCCAGCCTTGAAATTCCTTTTCAGGGATTACTTCCCAGCCATTTCTATCTAACACCAATGTTCCATTATTCCCAATGAAGGCTATCCCGTGATTTCTTCCGTAATTACCTCCGTCAATACCAGTAGCATGTTCCCATAATATGGAAAAATCATCATATTCAAAAACAGCCTGTAAAGAGTCTGGTGTTTCTGAAGCATCATCCGGGTAGGCGAACTTACCTCCAAGTGCCATTACTGATTTTGGCGTTCCGGCTTTCATTCCGTATAAAGCATAATCTATCAGATGAACACCCCAGTCTGTCATAAGTCCACCTGCATAATCCCAAAACCACCTAAAATTAAAATGAAATCTGTTAGGATTAAATAAACGTTCTTGTGCAGGTCCTAACCACATTTTGTAATCAACACCGGCAGGAGCATTCGTATCTGCTAGTATAGGAACTGGTTTCATCCATCCTTGATATGCCCAGGCTTTTGCCAGTCTTATTTCACCTAGTTTTCCAGAGTGCACAAAGTTAATCGCATCTACAAAATGAGGTTGACTGCGTTGCCATTGACCAATTTGAACAATCCTTTTGCTGTTCTGAACAGTATTTAGCATAATATCGCATTCCTGCATTGAATTCGCAATTGGTTTTTCACAATACACATCTTTTCCAGCACTTAAAGCATCTGTCAATTGCAGGCAATGCCAGTGATCTGGTGTCCCAATAACCACAAAATCAATATCTTTATTATCCAACATTTTTCGATAATCCTTATACCATTGTGGTTTCTTAATACCGGCTTTTTCGAGTTCAGAAGTACGTCGGGAAAGTACATTTTCATCTACATCACAAAGTGCTATTACATTAACCTCACTAATTTTCAAAAGCGAAAGCAGGTTACTAAAGCCCATGCCATTGCAACCAATTAATCCCAGATTAATCTGGTCATTAGCGCCAACTTTTTTGCGCATTGATGCAAGAAGTTCAACAGGAAATAGAAAAGAGCCAGCCGACCCTAAAAGATATAATGAGCTTTTCTTAATAAACCTTCTTCTGTTCGTGTTCATACCATTTTTATTTGAAAAGTTTAATATAAAGAATTTCAGCCAAATGTTTAGATAAAAAAAAACACCGGTAGTGACCGGTGTTTTTTAATGAAATTGTTTTAATCCTATTTTTCCTTCGGAACAACATTCAACTTGGCGCTCATTTCCATAGAAATGGAAGATCTGTCAAATTTAAGCCTTCCGGCCATGGTCTCAATAATACAGGAAAAATCCTTATCGTTCAAATCCACAACTTTTCCATACAAGCCACTTTTAGTCACTATTTTATCACCTTTCTTTAATGCTTGTGAAAATTTCTTTTCATCTTTTTGACGTTTCATCTGCGGACGTATCATAAAAAAATATGCCACGGCAAAGATGAGTATCATCGGTAGAAATTGTCCTATATCACCCATAATATTTTGTTGAGTTTTTTACTACTTATTTAACCGGGCCCAATGCTGCTGCAGGTCCACCGTCTTTAGGGTTAACAAATGCTTTAATTCTTAGAACTTCCTTTCCTTTTTCCGTATTCGCAGTAACGGTAATGGTCTTAGTAATCTGATTTTGGCCTGAACCATTAAACTTCACAATAAGTTCACCTGTTTCACCTGGTGCAATCGGATCTTTAGGTGGATTAGGAACTGTACAACCACAACTACTGGTTGCATTTGTAATAATTAAGGGCGCATTACCTGTGTTTGTGAAATTGAAGATAGTCTCCTGTGGAGTACCTTGAGTGATGGTTCCGAAATCGTGTTCCGTTTTTTCAAAATTCATTACAGGTAGGTTTTTTGCCTGCATGTCTCTTTCTGCTGCCACTTCAACGTTTTCAGTATTTACCTTGCTCGAAGCATTCTCCTTGCAAGAGCTAAGCACTAATACTGCGGTTAAACCGAGGGCAATAAATAATCTTTTCATTTTAATTTAAGTTTAAGATTTGCATGCAAAATTAAGGAATATTTGTTTATAATAACCCTCTCCCTGTTTTTTTCAATTTTCCATCAATCCTGTATTCTTTTACCAATTTATCCAATATGCCATTAATAAAGATACTGCTCTTAGGTGTAGAATACTCTTTAGCAATTTCTAAATACTCATTTATAGTGACTCGTTCGGGTATGGAAGAAAAACCAGTTAGCTCACAAATGGCCATCTTTAAAAGTATAGCATCTATATCGGCTATTCTGTCCTTATCCCAGTTAGGTGTTTTTATTTGAATTTCTTCTTCAAATTTTTTATTATTCAGGAGCGTTTTTGTTAATAACTGATCGGCAAAGACCATATCATCTGAGTCTTTTAAAAGCTTTGGCAAAAAGAAGGATTGACTATATTCTTCATTTACCTTCCTCAGTTGTTTTAGTACAAAGGTATTTACCAGGGGAATGTCGTCTACCCAGGTTAATTTATCATCCTCAAAATATTCATAAATCCTTTCATTTGGTGCTATTACCTCCTTAAAGAGACTTGCAATAAGATTTTTATCCTCTTCATAGCTACGCTCATCCATGAGCATATATTGCTCATAGAGTTCACTCTTTTTTATTTCATTAAACACTATTTTTACATAATCCTGGTGCAGATCCCAATTATTCAATTTCCTTTTAACCATTTCATTTTGCAACAGGGAATTATTGACAATTTGCTTAAGTACTGCATTATTTAGAAACTTTTTCTTATTCGGATATTTTTCGTCATTTGTATTCAAATATTTCTTAGACGATAATCTGATGAAATTTTCCTCCATTTTATGGAGTTCCATTAAAAGACTTAAAACAAGTAGATAGAGGATATAAGTATTATCAATGCTTATTCGGAGAAAGTTTTTCTGTTTTTCTAATGATTCATCGTGCGATAAGGTTAAGGCATAAATGCATTGCATCACTTTTACCCTGATTTGCCTTCGTGTGAGCATTTTAAAGAACCTTGTGTTAAATTAGAAATACAAAACGCCGCAAAAATACTAATCTATTTTAAATCCAAACCTAATTATCAGTTTATCTTATAAGTTTTATAACATTTGTTTTGGGACCAATCAGCTATATTTGTTCATTGGTTAAAACCTATTTGCATTACCAGCCATTTTAATGAAAGAACTCAGGCACTTAGACAAATACTTCAAAAAATATTGGTTTAAATTATTCATCGGCATTATCATCACCATTATTGCGAGGATATTCCAATTGGTAATGCCTTCCTATGTGAAAAAATCTATAGAAGTTGTTGAAAACTATGTGGCTTCACAAATTACAGAACCCCAGGCAAGAGATTTGCTTTTGGAATACATCCTGATCATTGTTGGGGCGGCTTTACTCTCGGGATTCTTCACTTTCTTAATGCGACAGACCATTATAAATGTATCGAGATACATTGAATACGATTTAAAAAACGAAGTTTTCGATCATTACCAACTTTTAAGTCTAAATTTTTATAAAAAGAATCGCACTGGTGACCTAATGAACAGGATAAGTGAGGATGTTGGTCAGGTAAGGCTTTATACCGGACCGGCAATAATGTATGGAATTCAGACACTCACCTTATTCGTTTGTCTTATACCCTTAATGTTTATTAAGGCTCCAACCATTGCATTTTATTCCTTATTACCCTTACCCATACTTTCTGTTTTGATATATCAGATAAGTAAAATTATTCATAAACGAAGCACCAAAGTTCAGGAATACCTGTCCACTTTGTCAACCTTTGCCCAGGAATCCTTTTCTGGAGTATCAGTAATAAAGGCATATAGCCTTGAGCCTCAGATAAACAATGAAATGGTTGTACTGGCTAATGAAGGAAAAGAGAAAAGTATGGATCTGGCCAAAGTAAACGCCTGGTTTTTTCCTTTGATGATCCTGTTAATTGGAATCAGCAACATTTTTGTTATTTATGTCGGAGGTAAGCAATATATTAATGGCGAAATTTCATCTATTGGTACCATAGCAGAATTCATACTTTATGTAAATATGCTTACATGGCCGGTAGCTGTTGTAGGTTGGCTGACTTCTATTGTGCAACGTGCAGAAGCTTCACAAAAGAGAATAAATGAGTTCTTAAAAGAACAACCCGAGATAAGAAATGAAGTTTTAGAAGACACCCCGATTAAGGGCACCATAGAATTCAAGAATGTCACATTTACCTATGAAGACACAAATATTACCGCACTTAACGATATTTCTTTCACCATTAATGAAGGTGAAACGGTTGCTATAATAGGAAAAACCGGCTCAGGAAAATCCACTATCCTGGATCTGATTGCCAGGCTATATGACACCACTTCAGGTGAGATTTTAATTGATAATATCCCGGTTCAAAGATTAAATTTAAATGGCCTGAGAGAGTCTATTGGTGCCGTTCCGCAAGATGCATTCCTATTTTCTGATACCATAAAAAATAACATTAAATTCGGGAAGGAGGACGCAACCGAAAATGAAATTTTGGAAGTAACCCGAAAGGCTGCTGTGCATGAAAACATCATGGGCTTTTCTAAAAAGTATGATACTATTCTGGGCGAAAGGGGAATAACCCTTAGTGGCGGTCAAAAACAGCGTGTTTCAATAGCCAGGGCTCTGTTAAAAGATCCCAGGATATATCTATTCGATGATTGCCTGTCTGCTGTGGACACAGAAACTGAAGAAAAAATATTAAACAACCTAAAACAAGCTTCACATCTAAGGACCACCCTAATAGTAAGTCATCGCGTTTCTTCGGCCAAAAATGCGGATAATATTATAGTCCTGGAAGACGGAAAGGTGCTCCAAAAGGGCACTCACAATGAATTGATAGAAATTAACGGCTATTACAAGGAGCTATATATCAATCAGCTATCAGCGAAAGAAATCTAGAAAAATGTTGCTGGATACGCTTTTTTTTTTCATTTTTGAATATATTTTGGGCATAAATACTAACTAGATATTTAACAAATGAGCGATAAAGATTTCATGGATCAGGAAGAAATTTTCTCAAAAGTTTTAAGAGCTGGGAGAAGAACATATTTTTTTGATGTTAGGAGTACAAAGGCGGAAGATTATTATCTGACCATTACGGAGAGTAAAAAATTTACGCATGATGATGGCTCCTTTCATTATAAGAAACACAAAATATATCTCTATAAAGAAGATTTTCAATCATTTAGAGAGATCATGGAAGAAATGATGGACTATATAATTAACGAGAAAGGACACGAAGTCATCTCAGAAAGACATCAAAAGGACTTCAAAAAAGAAGAGCCGGGTCAGAATGGAGAGATTTCTTCCAAAGATAGTTTCACAGATTTAGATTTTGATGATATTTAAAACTCTAATCACAAAAACAACTAAACGATCTTTGTATTCAAAGGTCGTTTTTTATTTTTATAACCTAACTAATTAAAATCAGCATAGAAAATGAGAAAAACCATCACAACATTACTTCTTATCTTCTCCTTTTCAGGCATCGCACAGCATTCGATTGATCTTGATTATTATTTACCACAGAATATCACTTATGATGATAACATTCCAAAACCAGCTGATATAATTGGTCATGAAGTTGGCGAATGGCATGTTACTCACGACAAGTTGATGTTTTATATGCAAACATTAGCCGAGAAAAGCAATCGCATAAGTATTGAAAATCGGGGATCTACTTTTGAGGGCAGACCTATTTTATTACTTACTATCACTTCCCCTAAAAACCATAATAACCTGGAACAGTTAAGAGCAGAACATATTGCACTTACAGAAAACGGAAATACCTCAGCTTCCGTAGAAAATATGCCTATAATAGTATATCAGGGATTCTCTATTCACGGCAATGAACCCAGCGGATCGAATGCAGGATTAGCTTACGCTTACTACCTGGCGGCGGCTCAGGGTCCTGAAATTGATGAATTACTGGATAATTTAGTAATTCTTATGGATCCATCATATAATCCGGATGGGCTTCAGCGTTTTGCATATTGGGCTAATACCAATAGAAGTATCAACCTGAATTCAGATAATAATGAAAGAGAGTATCACGAAGTTTGGCCTGGTGGCCGTACTAATCATTATTGGTTTGATATGAATCGGGATTGGCTTCCGGTACAGTTACCCGAAAGCCGTGCCAGAATAGAATCATTCCATAAATGGTTACCAAACATTCTAACAGACCATCATGAAATGGGCACCAACTCTACCTTCTTTTTTCAGCCTGGTGAACCAACAAGAGTTCATCCTTTAACACCTGCCATGAACCAGGAGTTAACAGCAGAAATAGGAAGCTACCATGCCAAAGCATTGGACAAAATAGGATCTCTTTATTATTCAGAGGAAGGATATGATGACTACTATTATGGTAAGGGATCTACTTTTCCCGATGTCAACGGTGGTATTGGAATTTTATTTGAACAAGCCAGTTCTAGGGGTCATATACAAGATACTGAAAACGGCATCCTTACTTTTCCATTTTCAATCAGAAATCAGTTCACAACGGCATTATCCACCATTGAAGGCGCCAAAAATATGCGTGTAAAGATTCTTTCCTACCAGAAGGAATTTTACCGAAATATGAGAAACGAAGCGACAAAAAGCAGGACTAAGTCTATAGTTTTTGGAGATAGCAAGGATGCATCCAAATCCTGGCATCTGGCAGAAATACTTAACAGACACAAAATAAAATTCCATGAACTTGCCGCCGATGTTACTATTCGCAGTAAATCATATAAAAAAGGTCATAGCTATGTGGTTCCTATGAATCAGAAAAACTATAGGTTAATTAATGCTATGTTTGAGAAGCGAACTACATTCACAGATAGTTTGTTTTATGATATTTCGGCATGGACATTTCCCCTTGCATTTAATGTTGATTATGCAGAATTAGAATCCCTTACAAATGCGGGACCACAAATAACCGACTTTAAACCATTAACAGGGAATGTAAGTCAACAAAGTAATTATGCGTATTTATTTGAATGGCATGAATACTATACGCCCAGAGCACTAAATCAAATTTTATCTAAAGGCCTAAGGGCCAAAGTAGCAAAGGCGCAGTTTACCCTGGACAATAACACCTATGATTACGGAACAATAATGATTCCTGTGCAAAACCAGGCGCTAAACAGCGATGATTTACATATATTTCTAAAAGAAGTAGCTGAAGATAGTAAGATCATGATAACGGGAGTAAATACTGGTTTATCACAGGGAATTGACTTGGGTAGTAAGGATTTTGATCCTGTTAAAAAACAAAAAGTTGCCATAGTGGTAGGTAGCGGTATACGATCTTATGATGCGGGCGAAATTTGGCATTTATTTGACACACGCTATAATATGAAGATTACCAAAATTGATAAAGAGTATCTTAATTCTGTTGATTTGAGTTCTTACACAGATATTATAATACCCAGGTCATCAGGTAAAAATTCTAATGATAAAATTGTGGCTAAAAAGTTTAATGATTGGGTGAAAGCCGGCGGAACGCTTATTGGTTATGGAAATATGGCGAATTGGTTTGATAAACATGAGCTCATGAACTTAAAATTTAGAAAAGACACCCTTGAAGCCAAGGATATATCATTCGGACAGAAGTCCGATTTCATTGGGGCACAGGTTACAGGCGGCGCAATATTCGAGGCTAAACAAGATCGCTCTCACCCAATTAATTTTGGATACAAAAACAATAAAGTATCCCTGTTTAGAAATACCAACGTTTATATTGAACCAGATAAGGATAGTTATAACAATCCAATTCAGTATACTAATCAACCTCTACAAAGCGGCTATATTTCGGAAGAAAATTTGGAAATAATAAAAGGTAGCGTTCCATTTAAAGTACAAAGACTTGGTAAGGGCCGCGTTGTTTTATTTACAGATAACACTAACTTCAGGGCCTTTTGGTATGGAACAAATAAATTTCTTATGAACGCCATTTTCTTCGGAAAAATAATGTAATAAGCTCAATTTGTGAATTGCCAGGATTTTCGTCTAAGTTGCAGACAACCGGTTAATAGGTGATGAAATTAGAGTCAATGAAGTTTCTTTTTTTTAACTTATAACTACTAACTTTAATCCTGTTTATAAGAAAACTTCAAAAGATGTCTAGAACACCAAGTAATATGTTGCCTTTAGGCACAATTGCCCCTAGTTTTAACTTATCAGATACTGTAACTGACAAAATGGTCAGTCTTGATAAAATGAAAGGTGAAAAAGGTAGTCTGATCATGTTTATCTGTAATCATTGTCCTTTTGTTAAACATGTAAATTCTACAATAACACAATTGGCAACTAATTACCAATCTAAGGGAATAGCTTTTATAGCAATCTCTAGTAATGATGTGGTAAATTATCCTCAGGATGCCCCCGAACTCATGAAACAAACGGCTTTACAAGAAAGATATGATTTTCCGTATTTATTTGATGAATCACAGGAAGTGGCCAAAGAATATGATGCCGCATGCACTCCGGATTTTTATCTTTTTGACAACGATTTAAGGCTTGTTTATAGAGGACAATTAGACGATTCCAGACCAGGAAATGGGATACCCTCAACCGGATTGGATCTAAGAAATGCTATGGGGGCATTGTTAAACAATAAATCAATAAATCCGGTTCAAAAACCTAGTATAGGTTGTAATATAAAATGGATATAAAATTTGAAGCAGTAGCAAGTAAAACGTGTGAGCTCTATTGTAAAATAGGAATAAAGGCCTACAAAGACCACTATTTGCACTTATGGAAAAATAAAGATCCTACCCCTTACATTGAAGAAAGTTTCACCATAGATATCGTAAGACATGAATTGAAAGACAATTCATCATCTCTTTGGTTAATTTATAAGGGAGACATTGCAGTTGGTATTCTTAAACTTATTAAAGATGTTCCAATAGGATTTCACACTTCAAAGGAAGCCATCTTACTTGAAAAAATATACATCCTAAATAAATTCTCGGGCAAAGGGATAGGAAGCCTTACACTAAGTTGGGTTGAAACATACTGCCTAAACTTGAACAAACAGGCGTTATGGTTGGAAACTATGCAAAAAGGACTGGCATTGAATTTCTATCTTAAAAACGGATATCATATACTAAAAGAAAAGCAATTGAAATTTAATCAGGTTTTGGATGAACAAAAACCGATGTACATACTTTTGAAAAAGTTAAAAAAGCCTTAGTTTTTTAGTTGACATTCGTTTACCCTGCCCTTTCAAATCCAACCCTCTCTTTGTAAAAGATTTTTAATATGATTGTAATGATGGTTTCCATGCCAGACATATCGACAAATATTTTCCTCTATTGTGGTTGATTCTTTACTTTCAGGATGTATAAAACTGCGTTTCAAATCTGAAGAAGAAAGCCCTTTAAGTAAATATACCAATTTGGAATGTACTGCTCTGAGATGATTAAGCGATAATTCAATAGGGGCCGTCCGGGTATCAAAAAGTTCTGCCCATTCCTTTTCAAGATAGGGTTTTATTATTGGTGATTCTTCTGTTAATGCCCACTTAAAGCGAATATAGCTATGGTGGTGACTATCGGCAACATGATGAATAACCTGACGAACAGTCCACCCGCCTGGTCTATACGGAGTCTCTAATTGAGTAGTTGACAATTCCTTTACCAGCAATTCCAATTTATTCGGGTAATGTTCCAAAATATTAATCCATTCTGAAATTTGCTCTTCTGAAATTGAAGAAGGCACTTCAAATTTACCGATGGGATAGCGCAATTCTTCTAGTTTTATTTTTTCCATATTTCAAAAATAGTGATTTTGATATCCTGAAGCTAAGCCATAATCCATGCAATATATTTTTTATCTGCTGTGGGAAGTACTGTAAAATATTCTATGAATTAAATCGATACCATCTTTTGGAGAATGGAACAGATATTCAGCATGTACAATTACTCCTCTGGCATAGTTCTACCAAGACAACTGAAATATATTCCCATGTAGAGGACCGGTCCTTTAAGGACATCAAAGATTTATTATCTTAGTACACATAAGTAGGATATCATCAATGATGCTATCCCATTGTTAGGCAACATTTTCCTAAAACCATTCTTTACTTAAAATAAAATACTTATCTTTGACGTTAGTAACGTGAAAAGATATGATATTATCCTTTGGTTCGAAAGC
>CBDTVT010000056.1:0-16070 GCA_965364275.1 uncultured Eudoraea sp.
TTTGGTGAGAGTTTTTACGGTGCTATTTTGCAATACCCCGGTAAATATGGTCAGATAAATGATTATAAAAGTTTTGTACAAAAAGCCAGAGATAAAGAGATAAAAGTTGCTGTGGCTGCAGATATACTTAGTTTGGTTTTATTAACCCCGCCCGGTGAAATTGGAGTAGATGTAGTTGTTGGAACCACACAAAGATTTGGAATTCCTTTGGGCTATGGGGGTCCACATGCTGCTTTTTTTGCCACGAGGGAGGCTTTTAAGAGAAGTATCCCCGGAAGAATTATAGGGCTTACCAGAGATACAGATGGCAATCAGGCATTGCGTATGGCTTTACAAACCAGAGAACAGCATATTAAAAGAGATAAAGCAACATCTAACATTTGTACAGCACAGGTTTTACTTGCAGTAATGGCAGGGGCTTATGCAGTTTATCACGGGCCACAAGGTTTAAGATATATAGCGAATAAAGTCCATTATAATGCAAGGATATTAAGTCAGTTGCTTGAAAAACAAGGGTTTGAACAATTGAACACCGCTTTTTTCGACACCATTATGGTGCGGATTCCGAATATCAAATCCTTAAAAATAAAAGCTGAAAAAAACGGTATAAATTTCAATTATATTGATAATAATACCGTTTCCATATCGGTTAATGAGGCAACAAGCAAAGACGATATTGAACTAATTTACAATTGCTTTGGAGAATTTACTGAATCTAAAGAAATTTATTCTATTGATGGCAAAACAAAGGATGTTATTCCACATTCATTAGTACGCAATACACCCTTCCTCGAAAACGGTGTCTTTAATTCATATCATTCCGAGACAGAACTAATGCGTTATCTCAAAAAATTAGAGCGAAAAGACCTGGCACTAAATCAGTCTATGATCTCACTCGGTTCTTGTACTATGAAATTAAATGCTGCCAGCCAAATGCTGCCTTTGAGCATGCCTGCATGGGGAAACATCCATCCATTTGTTCCTGTAGAACAAGCAGAAGGTTATCATATAATACTGGAGGAACTGGAAAGAGATTTGACAGAAATCACGGGTTTCGCAGGTACTTCCTTGCAACCCAATTCCGGTGCACAAGGTGAGTATGCCGGATTAATGACCATAAGAGCATATCATGAATCCAGAGGTGAAGTTCATAGAAATATCTGTATTATTCCGGCATCCGCGCATGGTACTAATCCGGCTTCGGCTGTAATGGCCGGAATGAAAGTTGTTGTAACCAAAACAGATGATCGAGGAAATATAGATATGGTGGACCTGCAGGAGAAAGTAGAAAAACATTCAGAAAATTTGGCTGCATTAATGATTACATACCCCTCAACACATGGTGTTTTTGAATCCTCCATTAAAAAAATAACACAACTTATTCACGACCATGGGGGTCAGGTTTATATGGATGGTGCCAATATGAATGCGCAGGTAGGATTAACAAATCCGGCAACTATTGGAGCTGATGTATGCCATCTCAACCTACACAAAACTTTTGCAATACCTCATGGAGGCGGAGGACCCGGAGTAGGGCCTATTTGTGTTGCAGAACAATTGGTTCCTTTCCTACCCGGTAATCCGGTTATAAAAACTGGTGGTAAAAAAGCAATTACGGCAATTTCTGGGGCTCCCTGGGGCAGTTCATTGGTTTGTTTAATTTCTTACGGTTATATTAAGATGCTGGGAGAAGCCGGCTTAACTGAGTCCACAAAAATTGCTATTCTAAATGCGAACTATATAAAGAATAGGTTGAGTGGAAAATTTGATGTTCTTTACACAGGGGAAAAAGGCCGCGCAGCGCATGAAATGATTATAGATTGCAGGCCATTTAAACAAAACGGAATAGAGGTTACTGATATCGCCAAACGCTTAATGGACTATGGTTTTCATGCTCCAACAGTATCTTTTCCTGTAGCCGGGACCCTTATGATAGAGCCTACGGAAAGTGAAAATCTTGATGAATTAGATCGATTTTGTGATGCTATGATATCAATCCGGGAAGAAATTGATCATTCCTCAGCAAAGGATACAAATAATCTATTGAAAAATGCACCACATACCTTGCATATGGTGACCAATGATTCCTGGGATTTCCCATATTCAAGGCAAGAGGCTGCATTTCCATTACCCTTTGTTAATGAAAATAAATTTTGGCCCAGTATTAGAAGGGTAGATGAAGCCTATGGAGATCGTAATTTAATATGTACTTGTGCTCCAATTGAAGCATATGTGGAAGCATAGCCTATCACCTATAAAGAGGGATTTGAAAGGCTATACTAAAGCTGAAGAATTATTTCTAATGTTGTAGATTTCTTCTGGACATCGTAATTTTTTACCGTGCACGCATAGAACGAAAGGATTTTTTATTTATTTTACACAAAACTAAGTCAACTCCCCTAAATATGAGTATTGGAATCAGCGGCACAGGGTGTTATATCCCGTCGATCACTACTCAAAACAAAGATTTTGAGCAGCATAATTTTCTTACCAGTGAGGGAACTCCCTTTGCCTATACTAACGAGATTATCATTGAGAAGTTTAAGGCAATAACGGGTATTGCGGAAAGGCGCTATGCCGATAAAGAACTAAATACTTCAGATTTGGGATTCTTTGCAGCCCGGGATGCTATTGAAGATGCCGGAATTGATGCTGAAGAACTGGATTATATAATTTTTGCGCATAATTTTGGAGACGTAAGCCATGGGCACTCGCAAAGCGATACCGTGCCTAGTTTGGCCACCAGGGTAAAACATCTCCTAAGAATTAAAAACCCCAATTGTGTTGCATATGATATGCTTTTTGGTTGTCCGGGTTGGATTGAAGGAGTAATTCATGCAAATGCTTTTATCAAAAGCGGTATAGCAAAAAAATGTCTCGTAATTGGTGCGGAAACACTCTCCAGGGTAATTGATCAGCACGATCGGGATTCCATGATTTATTCAGATGGTGCCGGAGCTTGTATTATTGAAGATTCTGAGGATTCCGGTGAGATTCTGGCACATACCTCAGCTACATTTACCAACGAAGAAGCCTATTATCTATTTTTCGGCGAATCACATAATAAATCTTGTACCTGCAAAACTCAATATATTAAAATGTATGGGCGTAAAATTTATGAATTTGCGCTAAATCATGTCCCAAATGCCATGAGGGATTCTTTGAAAAAAAGCGGCATACCAATTGAAAATGTCAAAAAAATATTTATTCATCAGGCAAATGAAAAAATGGACGAGGCTATTGTAAATCGATTTTACAAGTCCTATAATTTGGAAATGCCTGAAGGAATTATGCCAATGAATATTCGTGAAATGGGAAATAGTTCTGTGGCAACCGTTCCCACATTATTTCATATGGTTAAAACCGGAAAAATAGAAAATCAGCAAATAGAAAAAGGAGATGTTGTTATCTTTGCCAGTGTTGGGGCAGGTATGAATATCAACGCCATAGTCTATAGATGCTGAAAATATGTATGAAAAAACTTTTCCGGGTAAAAGGTATAAAAACACACTTGCCTTTCTTCAAAAACATATAACTACTCAGGAAACTATTTTGGATTTGGGAATTACCAACCCATTTTCTGAAATAATGGAGCAGCATGGCTATAAAGTTGAAAATACTAAAGGTGAAGACCTGGATTTAGATTTTGATTTTGTACAGAATTCCAATGCCAGTGTAGTCACAGCATTTGAAATCTTTGAACACCTACTGGCACCATACAATATTTTGAGAGCAATAAAGGCTGATAAAATTGTTACTAGTGTTCCATTACGACTATGGTTTGCTTCAGCATATAAAAGTAAAACCGACCCCTGGGATAGACACTACCATGAATTTGAGGCCTGGCAGTTTAATTGGTTGCTCGAAAAAGCCGGTTGGGAGATAAAAGATACCTTTAGCTGGGCTAATCCTGTTAAGAAATTAGGTCTTAGGCCTTTATTACGGACTTTTACTCCCCGTTATTATATTGTTTATGCAGAGCGAAAAAGGATATCCGAAAGCACTACATTTATTGCACCGGAATAATTATACCATGCAATTGTGAATTATTATATTGTAATCTGTGCACATAATGAAGAATCATACATAGCTGCCACGCTCAATGCTGTTCTATCCCAAACCGTTCAACCAAAGAAAGTTTTGGTTGTGAATGATAATTCTACAGACAAGACCGAAATTATTATAGATGAATTTGTTTCCAGCAACAACCATATTTTAAAGATCAACAGATCCTCCTCTACCCTTCATATGCCGGGGGCCAAAGTTGTGGAAGCATTTAATGAAGGATTTGAGCTGTTAGACGACCAATACGATTTTATTGTCAAACTGGATGCTGATATTATACTCCCGAAAAATTACTTTGAAAAAATAGCAGAACTAATTAATTCATATCCCAAGGCAGGTATTTTAGGTGGATTTGCTTATGAACAAGATACCAAAGGTGCGTGGAAACTAAATCACCCTATGAACAAAGATCATGTTCGCGGTGCTTTTAAGAGTTATACCAAACAATGTTTTAATGCTATAGGCGGATTAAAAAATTCGATAGGCTGGGATACAGTTGATGAGCTATTAGCTCAGTATAATGATTTTAGGGTAATTACAGATGATTCATTAAAAATAAAGCATTTACGACCTCTGGGAGCGTCCTATAACAAACAGGCGCGTTATCTGCAAGGTGAGGCCATGTATCGGATGCGTTATGGTTATTGGATTAGTTTCATTGCCTCACTTAAAATTGCATTGAAAAGAAAAAAAGCGATATTATTTATAGATACTTTAAATGGCTATGCAAAGGCCAAAAAAAAGAATCTTCCCTTTCTGGTTTCTCAAAAAGAAGGCAAATTTATTCGCAAGCTCAGATGGCAAAATATTCTTAATAAATTAATCTAATATCTGTGTGATAGGCTTTCCAGTTGTTCCATTAGGAAATGCAATCCCAAGTAAAGTGGCTATGGTAGGTGCAATATCGGGGATTTCTGTTCTAAGAGCAGTTGATCCCGGTTTGATACCTTTTCCATAAAAAATAAGTGGTGTATGGGTATCATAAATCTGAGCAGATCCGTGTGTGGATCCCGTTTTGCTATAATCAATAATACCAGGTTTTGGCACCATTAATATATCACCAGAACGTTTCATGTTGTATCCGTTTTGAATAATGTATGGGATTCCGGTCGTGTACTCATTATTTTGCATTTGATATGCGGTGTATACTTTTTCAAAGGCTTTGTATGACAGTAATTCACCGGCCAAAGTCTCCTGGACTTCCTTTAGACTCAGATCTAAATTTTGAATAATCTTATGGTCAAGAAAAAGCTGGTTGTTAGAATAATTTTTAATCAAATTTGCGGAACCATACTTATATTTAATAAATTCTCCTAATTCTGATTGTATTTCAGTCCTATTAATATATCCCGCCGGTATTTTTTGATCTTTCAAATAGGCAGGAACATTAATTGCTCCATGATCTGCAGTAAGAAAAACGGTATATTCCCCAGCTCCCACTTTGGTATCCAGATACTTTAATATTCGTTCCAAATCACGATCCAAACGTATGTACGTATCCTGTATTTCCTTCGAATTTACACCAAACCAATGTCCAACATAATCTGTACTTGAAAAACTAATAGCTAAAAAGTCTGTTATACTGTCTGTACCCAGCTGCTCCCCTTTCATTGCTTCTATTGCAAAATCAGTAGTAATACTATTTCCAAAAGGTGTAACCTTTAGCAAGTCATATTTACTATTCTTATCCCATAAACCTGGAAGATCATGGGGAAAAACAGGAGTGCTTTCGCCTGTGTACAAGCCCTCATAGGTATTATTATCAGGGCCGCTTTCGTCATAAGAATTAATATCCTCAATAGTATTCCAGGGCTTCTTATATTTCTCAACAGCATTAGAAGAATTAAAATCTATAACCCACTTAGGTAAATTCTCCATATAATAGTTACTGCTGATCCATTTCCCTTCACTTCCACCGAGGAACCAATAAGCGGCATTTGCCGTATGACCTCCAGGAAGAACAGCACCCCTGTCTTTTAATGCAATGGCAACAACTTTACCCTTCATTTGCGTATGTATTCGCAATTGATCGGTAATAGTGGTAACTGTCATTCTTTGAGGTGACATCTTTCCTGCATTTGAAATCGCTCCAACTGTGGTGTAAGAATCATCGGATGCACAATAGACTAGTTTATCGATTTCCTTATCATACCAGTTATTTCCAATAATTCCATGTATTGACGGAGTGGTACCGGTGTACACAGATGCGTGTCCCGGGCCAGTACTTGTAGGCGCATAATTAAAGTGGTTATTTTTACAATTAAAGCCCTCATTTACCAGGCGTTTAAAACCACCATCCCCATAATGGCTCCAAAAACGTGTCAGGTAATCATAGCGCATTTGATCAACAACAATACCAACAATCAACTTCGGCGTGGTTTTTAGAGGAGAAGAAATTTCTATTTTAGCAGATTCTTTGACTCTTCGCTGACAAATTACTTCCGAAGAATTTAAAAAGAATCCAATTAATATAATAGATATGAAATAGCTTTTGGAAAACATTATATATAAGTTCTGGTTTTAAAAATGCCTAAATTAAGTTTTAAAATTTTAAATGACCGTTAAATGAAGTCTAATATTACTATTTTTACAGCCAGAAGTATCGCATAGTTTTATGAATTATATCTCATCAATTGGCAGCTATTCCATTATGGTTCGCGAGGTTTTTAAAAAACCTACAAAGTGGTCAATAATGAAATCTTTAATTTTAAAGGAAATTGATGAACTAATATATGGTTCAATGGGGATTGTAATTTTTATTTCTGTATTCATTGGAGGTGTTGTGGCCATTCAGACAGCATTAAACCTTACAAATCCATTTATTCCTAAAGACCTGATTGGATTTGCTACCAGGCAATCGGTTATACTCGAGTTTGCCCCTACATTTACATCAATCATCATGGCTGGTAAAGTGGGTTCTTATATTACGTCCAGCATAGGTACCATGCGTGTAACAGAGCAGATAGATGCATTGGAAGTTATGGGGGTAAATTCCCTTAATTATCTGGTTTTTCCTAAGATAATAGCAATGTTATTTTATCCTTTTGTAATTGCTATATCCATGTACGTCGGAATTTTTGGAGGGTTAATTGCTAATTCTTTAGGGAATTACAGTACATCTTCTGAATTTATTCAAGGCATCCAATTAGATTTTATCCCTTTCCATGTAACCTATTCCTTTATTAAATCTATAATTTTTGCTTTCATAATTGCTACCGTCCCTTCATTTCATGGATATTATATGAAAGGAGGTGCCTTGGACGTTGGCAAAGCAAGCACAACCGCTTTTGTCTGGACCAGTGTGGTGATCATTATATCTAACTTTGTTCTTACACAACTATTATTAGGCTAATGATAGAAGTAGAAAACTTAAATAAATCATTTGGCGATACCCAGGTATTAAAAGGTATAACCACTTCCTTTGAAAAAGGAAAAACCAATCTGATTATAGGTCAGAGTGGCTCCGGTAAGACGGTATTTATGAAATGTCTTTTGGGTTTAATTGAGCCTGATGAGGGAACAATTAGTTATGACGGCCGAATGTTTTCCAAATTGTCTGGAAAAGAAAAACGAGATTTAAGACAGGATATGGGGATGGTATTCCAGGGAAGTGCATTATTTGATTCGATGACGGTTGAAGAAAACGTCATGTTCCCAATGGATATGTTTACAGACCAGTCCCATTCTGAAATGGAAGACAGAGTAAATATTGTATTAAAACGTGTAAACCTCATTGATGCCCATAAGAAATACCCTGCTGAAATTTCGGGAGGTATGCAGAAAAGAGTTGCTATTGCCAGGGCTATAGTAATGAATCCCAAATATTTGTTTTGCGATGAGCCAAACTCAGGCCTCGATCCCAATACTGCGATCTTAATTGATAACTTGATTCAGGAGATCACAAAGGAATTTGATATAATTACCGTGATTAACAGTCATGACATGAATTCGGTTATGGAAATTGGTGAAAAAATAATCTTTCTTAAAAATGGTATTAAAGAATGGGAAGGCACCAATAAGGAAATCTTTAAAACAGATAATAAAGCAATAACTGATTTTGTGTATTCCTCAGAGTTATTTAAAAAGGTTAGACAAATGTATATTGAAGAGCGAAATTAACTTGGTCACTGCTTTATTTGGACTTTATTATCATTTATTCTCAGTTTTAACCAGTTGCTTAGTTTTTGAGTATCTTCCTTTATATCGCGAGGCTTGGTGCCCTTTTTCCATACTACATCAAAAATCGGAATGGTATCAATCTTAGTAAAGTCAGTCGTTATTGTATAAGCAAACCCCAGGCTATCCAGATTCTCAAAATTAGTTTTGGCTTCAGCACTAATCTGTTGAAATGGAATTTGTTTTGTTGTAAGTTTACTAAGTTTGGCTAATTCAGATTCCAGAAGATTTATGCGTTCATCTTTATTTAATAGTTCCGCCTTTTTGGATTCGTATAATTCATTTATATAATTGAACTTTATTTCAGAATCGTCTCTTCCACCCTGAACAATTTTTAGTTCCGTATCTTCCAGTCCGGAAAATGTGGTTTTTTGTTCATTCCAGCTGGCTATTACGTTATCGGGTATAAGTTCATCTCCCATACAAACTAATTCAATCGTAGAGCCACCTTTCCTGTTATAGTTAATTTCGGTAAGATTATCTAAATATCTTCCCCTATCCTTAAACTTATATACTTCAATAGTCTGTTTAATTAAATCCTGTGCCTGACTCATATATCGGCTTTCTTGCCAAACATTGTAAAAGGTAATTATGGCGGGAATCATGACCAGGAGGGCAATTAAAGTAGTGATCCTGGCCAAAAATCTTCTCTTTTGCGAATTAATGTATTTGACCATTGGAAAACGAAGAAATTTTAGAACAATCACTGTGGCAACGGCAATGAAAATAGTATTGATAATAAAAAGGTACATAGCCCCGGTTGCATATTCCCAATTGCTAATTGCCAGTCCAAAACCCACTGTACATAAAGGCGGCATTAAAGCCGTTGCAATGGCCACCCCAAAAATTACGGTGGCCACAGTTCCTTTTTTGGCTCTCGCTATGACCAAAGCGAAACCACCAAAAAATGCGATGAGTACATCTCTGATATCCGGCTCCGTCCTTGCCAACAACTCAGACGACTCGTCTCTTAAAGGAAAGAATTCAAAAAATAAATATGCAGTAAGTATACTAATGACGACCATTACCGCAAAATTCTTCAAAGAACGCCTTAGCGTATCAATGTCATTTATTGCAATGGACATGCCCACACCTAAAATAGGACCCATTAGAGGAGAAATAAGCATGGCTCCAATTACAACGGCCGTAGAATTTGCATTTAAACCAATTGAAGCTATGAATATTGAACATATTAATATCCAAATCGTATGCCCTTTAAAAGGTATGTCTGCAATGATAGCTTGTTTGGTAGCTTCCTGATCTGTATCCTTACGTATGTTTAATAGTTCCGAAAGAAATTTTTTGGTACTTCCTAAAAATCCCTGAAAATCTTTTTTAGCTTGTTCTCCGCTGAGCTTCTCATCAGCATCGGATAATGGATTTTCATTAAAATCTTCATTCATAATTAAATGTATTGGTCTCCAAATCGTTTTTTAACTTCTGCCAAAACACTTTTAATAGATTGTTCTTTGGATTTAGGGTAAATCATTAGTACTTCTTCTTTATCAACAATTATATAATCTTTTAATCCATCAATAACCGCAATTTTATCTTTTGGTAATCGAATCATATTTCCAGAAGCATCCTCACTTAAAACTTTACCATTAACAATAGCATTGTCGTCTTCATCTTTCTCGAGTTTATGATATAACGAACCCCAGGTACCGAGGTCATTCCAATCAAAAGCAGCAGGAAGAACAAATATTGCCCTGGCTTTTTCAAGGATAGCATAATCTATTGAAATATTATCTGCTCTTGGATAATTTTTATCGATGAATTCTTTTTCATCCTCGGTATTAAATATATCATATCCGGAATTAAACAACTCATACTGCTCCGATTGAAATTCCTTGAACGCAGCTAAAATGGTTCTGATGCTCCAGATAAAAATGCCAGCATTCCAAAGAAAATTTCCTTGTTTTAAAAATGCCTTAGCTGTTTCATAATCCGGTTTCTCTCTAAATTGTTTGACTGCAAATAAGCCCGAACTTGTTTTCTGCGATGCTATTTGTTCAAATTCGATATAACCAAATCCGGTATTAGGGAAAGTAGGCTTTATTCCGAGGGTGCATATAACTTCCTCCGTTTCACATTTATCAAAACAACTCTTAACATTGAGTTCAAATGCCTTTTCATCTTCTATCCAATGGTCACTGGGAGCCACAATCATTAATCCCTCAGGATTCATTTTTTTTATTTTCAAAGCCGCATATAAAATACAGGGAGCGGTATTTCGCATCACAGGTTCCAAAATCACCTGATTTGAGCTTATCATAGGAAGCTGACTTAAAACAAGGTCATTATACCTTTCATTAGTAAGAATTAGAATGTTTTCTGTAGGTATAAAATTGTTGAGACGAGCAAAGGTCCTTTGTAATAGAGTATCACCGGTACCCAACATGTCCTGAAATTGCTTTGGGTATGCAGATGTACTAACCGGCCAAAATCTGGAACCTACTCCCCCAGCCATTAAAACCGCATAATAGTTTTTATTTTTTTTCATTTATTATTCATTTAATACTACCTCAACTTCCGCATGGGGTTGAAACAGGTATATCCTTCCCGATGAGATTTCAGTACATTCGTATCTTTTTACTTTTCTTTGCCCCTTCTTAAATAACTTCCCATTATATAACTTAAAAATACTTCCGGAAGGTAATTCAAAAACTTGAATTTTATCAGTAGGAATATCATAAGCTTTCAAAGCCATGGACAAGTTAGAATCTGTAGTGCTACTGGCTTTCGGGTTTCTAAAATGTTTTGCAAGGATTGGTAAAAGAGAAGAAGGAAATATTTCCGGTCTAATAAATGGAAGCATTAGGTACTGAAAAGTCTGCTTCCATTCCATGCCATGAGGTTTTATTCTTCTTCCAAATTTTTCAAACGCTTCCAAATGTCCAATTTCATGAATAAGCGTTATTAAAAAACGATATTTATTTGGAGTGGCATTAACGGTAATTTGATGCGAACCATTAGGCATGAGACGATAATCTCCATGGCGGGTTACCCTCTGATTAACTATTTTCAGGTTTACACCATTTACCTTTATGAGTTCAAGACAAGGCGTGACTGCATTCTCAGGAAGGTATTTTAACAATGTTTCGTTCATTGCAGTAAAAATAACTTTTATTGTTTTTAGCATTGCAATAAAGACCCTTTTATCCATAGAAAAAGGGACAAAATAAATTTAAAAGAGCGAAATATTCTTTAAATCAAGGAGTAGTGCTACTTACCTGTAATAGCTTCCCATTGTAATAGCGCTGACCATTTAATGCAAAATCCATTATATAATGGGCCATATCCTTTGCAGTTATTGGTGCTTCATGCCCGGGAAAAGCCTCTTCTAACATTTCTGTCTGGACTGCTCCAATTGCCAGCACATTAAACGAAGGGCCTGTTTCTTTAAATTCTTCAGCCCATAATTCGGTTAGTGTAATAACAGCGCCTTTACTTGAACTATAGGCCGAAAGCCCCGGGAATTTGACGCTACCCTGTACACCTCCCATAGAACTAATGGTTACCACATGGCCCCCAATGGTCATTTTTGGAATAAGCATTCTGGTAAGTTCTGCAACACCGAATACATTAACCTTATAAATTTCTTCAAATTCAATCCTGGTTGTTTGAAGAAAAGGTTTGTTCAATAATTGTCCGGCATTATTAATTAGAATATCTACAGTTTTCCAATTGTCTTTTAGAAAATGTTCAACCTTCTCCAAATCTTTATCATTGCAAATATCAAAAGGAAATGCAGTAATATTACCTTCATTTAATTCCTTAATTGGCTTATCATTTCTGGAAAGCGCCAAAACCTTATGTCCGCTTTGGGCAAAAAGATGAGCCAGTTCGTATCCTATACCCCTGCTACTCCCTGTAATTATAACATTAGCCATTTAATAATACTTTATTTCTTGTTCGGGGGAATTTGAAAACCCTTCCAATACAGGTATCATATTATTTATTACCCGGGCCATATGTTCAAAATCCATTTGGTCCACCTCATCCCCCACCTTGTGATAATGATCAAAATTGGTAAAATCAAAAGTTACGTAAGTTTGGGAAGGAACATTAAAAACCTGATGGAAAGGATAGTTATCCGATCTTTGAAAAAGGCCAAATTCTTTGGCCGTGGGTAAAAAGCCAACCAAATTTTTATTCGCATATTTATTAGTTTCCTCTGCCAGATTGGATTTTTCATAGCCTGAAACATACACCATATAGTCCTTATCTACCATTGGAACACCTGTCATCTCGAAATTAAGCATCAGATAAAGGTTAAGGTTTTCTTCCTTCAATTTTTTGGCCAGATGATTGGATCCTAATAAACCTTTTTCTTCGGCACTAAAGAGAGCGAAGATGAGACTTCTTTTATTACTTTTAGACGCTCCAAAATACCTTGCCAATTCCAGTACTGTGGTTGTCCCTGAAGCATTGTCATTCGCGCCATTAGCAATAGCATCACCATTTTCTGCTGTTAGTACGCCAATATGATCATAGTGCGCTCCAATAATGATATATTCATTTCGAAGTTTCTTATCGGTTCCTTTCAGAACGCCAACAATATTATATGCCGGCTTTTCAAAATTGGTTAATGTGTCCTTAAAAGTTTGGAAATAGGGCTTTAATCCATTTTGAACAAAGATGCCTTCTATAAATTCCGCAGCTTTTTCTATCCCTTCACTTCCTGAATCCCTGCCTTTTAAATCATCTGATGCTAAAAAATTCATTATTCCGTGCACTCTGGTGCTATCTGAAAATTTACCTCCCAAACTTCCTTTAAGTCCGTCAGGGCCGGCGGGGGGATTAATGGATTGCGTTTTTTTTAATGACCCACAGGCGGTTAAAAAAAATAATACTAAAAGTACAATTGCATGCTTCATTTGTATTCTAAATAAAATAAGGTATCCTAAGAATTCCGGATACCTTATTTTATGTATAATCAGACTGTTTTTCAAGAAATGGTTTTTTTTATCATGCTAACATAGTAACCGGATTCTCCAGATAGGCTCTTAGAGTCTCTAAAAAATGGGCTCCTGTAGCACCATCTACCGTTCTATGATCGCACGCCAGACTAATCTTCATTGTATTACCAACAACTATTTGTCCGTTTTTAACAACAGGCTTTTCAACGATTGCACCCACTGAGAGAATGGCAGAATTAGGTTGATTTATAATTGATGTAAATTCAAGAATACCAAACATACCCAGGTTAGAAACCGTAAAAGTGCTTCCTTCCATTTCGGCAGGAGTTAATTTTTTAACTCTGGCTCTTCCTGCTAAATCTTTAACCGAAGTACCAATCTGCGTCAAGCTCATCTGATCAGTAAATTTTAATACGGGCACTACCAAACCGTCGTCTACCGCAACAGCTACACCCACGTGAATATGCTGATTATATCGGGTAGTATCTCCCTTCCAAGAAGTATTAACCTGGAGATGTTTTTTAAGTGCCATGGCACAGGCCTTGACTACCATATCATTAAACGAAACTTTGGTATCTGGAAGACTATTGATCTTTTCTCTTGAAGCCTTGGCATTATCCATATCAACCTCAATCATTAAATAATAATGAGGAGCCGTAAACTTGGATTCACTCAATCGTTTGGCTATTACCTTACGCATTTGAGAGTTTTTCACCTCTTCAAAATGTTCTTCCCCAATTGGAAGGATTTGCGGTGCATTTACCTGACTCTCTGGAGCTGTTTTGGTTTCAGCTACCGCAGCAGGAATAATAACATCCTTAGACGGTACAAAATTTTCTACATCTCGCTTAATAATCCTACCATGATCTCCGCTACCCTTAACAGCCATTAGATCTATTCCCTTTTCCGTAGCAATTTTTCGCGCTAATGGAGAAACAAATACCCGCTGTCCTGAATTTAATGGTTTTACCTCTTTATTCTCTTTATTTGTTGCTTCCTGAGGAGCTATTTTCTCTGCTTCCGCAGTCGTAGCTGTTTCCGTTTTTGAAGTAGGTTTGGACTGCAATACTGCCTCAACATTAGTCCCGGCCGGACCAATTATGGCCAATACTTCGTCAACAGGTGCCGTTTCGCCCTCCTTTATCCCTATATAAAGAAGTTGTCCTGAGTAGAAGGATTCAAATTCCATCGTTGCCTTATCAGTTTCAATCTCGGCCAGTATATCGCCCTCTTCCACTTCATCTCCTACTTTTTTTAACCAAGCAACAACGGTACCTTCTTCCATGGTATCACTGAGGCGTGGCATTTTAATAATTTCGACACCTTCAGGTATTTCACTTGAAGTATTTCTTTCTGCTTTTACTGTAGATTCTTCAGTTTTTTCTGCCGTTATTGTGTTTTCCTCTGCTTCTACTTTATTATTTGATGTTCCCTGGTTACCGTTTAATAAGGAAGAAATATCTTCACCTTCGTCACCAATTATTGCCAATAATGTATCAACCGGCGCTCCATCTCCCTCAGCAATACCAATATGCAGTAAGATGCCTTCGTGAAATGATTCAAATTCCATGGTGGCCTTATCTGTTTCTATCTCAGCCAAGATATCGCCCTCTTCAATCTTATCACCAACATTTTTTAACCATTTTACAACGGTACCTTCTTCCATGGTATCGCTTAATCTGGGCATATTTATTACTTCTGCCATTTATTTATAATTTGTGTTTTACAAATGGATAGTCTTTCTGCTCATAAACCATATCGTAAAGCTGTTCTACAGGAGGATATTCAGACTCCTCAGCAAATTTTTCACATTCCTTCACAAGATTTTTCACCCCATCATTAATCGCTTTAATTTCCTCTTCAGTGGCGTATTTCTTCTCCTTAATAACATCAAGAATCTGAGTAATAGGATCTATCTTCTTATATTCTTCAACCTCATCTTTTGTTCTGTAGTGTTGAGCATCAGACATAGAATGCCCTCTGTAACGATATGTTTTCATTTCCAAGAAAGTGGGACCGCCACCACTTCTAGCTCTATCTATAGCCTTACTCATTTCCTCCGCCACTGTTAATGGATCCATTCCATCGACGGGAGCGCAAGGCATTTCATATCCCAGGCCAAGTTTCCAAATATCAGTGGTATAAGCAGTTCTTGCTACGGAAGTCCCCATAGCATAACCATTATTTTCGCAAACGAATACGACCGGTAATTGCCAAAGCATGGCCAAATTAAACGTCTCGTGCAGCGAGCCTTGTCTTACCGCACCATCACCCATATAGCAAAGTGTTACTGAATCTCTTTTAAAATACTTGTCGGCAAATGCCAATCCGGCACCCAAAGGTATTTGACCTCCAACAATACCGTGACCTCCATAAAACCTATATTCTTTTGAAAAAATATGCATGGAACCGCCCATTCCTTTAGAAGTACCGGTTACTTTGCCATATAATTCCGCCATTACTTTCCTGGGGTCTACACCCATTCCTATAGGCTGAACATGGTTCCTATAGGCTGTAATCATTCTATCTTTCGTAAGGTCCATTGCATGTAAGGCTCCGGCTAAAACAGCTTCCTGACCATTGTACAGGTGCAAAAATCCGCGAACTTTTTGTTGAATATATAAGGCAGCCAGTTTATCTTCAAACTTTCTCCAGAACAACATTTCCTCGTACCATTTTAGGTATACCTCTTTGGTGACTTTTTTCATCAAATAGTTTTCTTTATAGTGTACTTGTTTTTAGCCGAAAAATTCAGATTTGAATAGTTCAGGAATATCAAGGAAAAACAAAAATACACATTAAATCAATAGTGAAAAAAAAATGATAAAAAAGGTATAAATCCAGTATAAAAAATGAATTTATGGTTAAATCCAATTTCTTAAGGAGGATGAAAAAAAGACTATTTTA
>CBDTVT010000057.1:0-16044 GCA_965364275.1 uncultured Eudoraea sp.
TTAATAATCCTTTGGTTGTCTGTTCCCCTGAGGTATTGTGATTTTAGAAGTTCAGATGGCGTCCAGTCGAAATTACAATAAACAATTTTGTAATAGTAGTCTTGCTCACTTGCGGTCAAATCATCAAACTGGAGATAAATTGGATCTCCCAATTTGATAACAGGGAACTGATCTTCAGTTGGTCCTTTAAAAATAATTGTTTTTATGTTTTCAGGCGGGTTCACTTCTTCCTGAATCTGCGAATATAATTGACTCGTAAGGAAAAAGAAGAATAGCAGTTTAAAAAATAAACGCATATTTAACCTGTTTTTGAGATAAAGGTAATCAAAATGCATACCCAAAAAAGTCATATCGGTGTAATGCCCAAAATTATAGTTAATAATTATGAAAACAGTGTCATAAGTACTATTTTTGGTCGAAATTTTGTTAAACTAAATGTTTACAATTTATGTCTAAAGACATTAGGATTAAGAAAGGCTTGAACATTAATCTTGTCGGTGCTGCCGAACAAAATACATCAAAAGCAGTTTTGAGTAATGTTTACGCCATCAATCTCCTGGATTTTCATGGTATAATGCCCAAAATGTTAGTTAAACAAGGGGCAGAGGTAAAGGCAGGTGAACCTTTGTTTTATAGCAAAGATAACAGGGACATACTTTTCGCTTCTCCGGTTAGTGGAGAATTAATTGAAATAATTAGAGGAGCTCGGAGAAAAATTCTAACCATAAAAATTCTTGCAGATAAGTCTCAGGACTATCTGGAGCATTCCAAAATACGACCCGGTGCTGATTCGGAAGAAATTAAGTCTCTACTTCTTAAATCCGGATGCTGGCCTTTTATCAGACAACGTCCCTATGATCTTGTTGCAGATCCGGCAGCTACTCCAAAGGCAATTTTCATATCGGCCTATATGACCGCTCCTTTGGCTGCAGATTTGGATTATACCCTAAAGGGAAAAGAAGAAGAGCTACAAGCGGCATTAACCGCTCTTGGAAAACTTACTCCGGGAAAGGTTCATGTTTCTGTAGGGAAAGGATCCAATTCTCCTTTTTCTAAACTCGAAAATATAGAATTACACAAAGTGTCCGGACCCCATCCAGCAGGATTGGTGGGCACTCAAATAAATAAATTAGATCCAATAAATAAAGGAGAAGTAGTTTGGACCGTTACTCCTCAAGATCTTGTAATAATTGGCGAGTTACTTTTAACAGGAAGATTTAATGCCCAGCGTACTATTGCCCTTGCCGGTTCATCTGTAAAGTCTCCTAAATATTTTTCTACAAAAATCGGCGCAGAGATAGCTACATTTTTATATGCCAGTGGCGTGAAGGATAAGAAATTCCGAGTAATTAATGGAGATGTACTTACAGGAAAAAAGGCAAGACCAGATGGCTTTCTTGGTTTTTACAACAATACGGTAAGTATTATTCCTGAGGGAGATGATTACGAATTTTTTGGTTGGAGCAAACCGGTATTTGATAAATTATCTTCCACAAGAGCGCTAACATTTTCATGGTTACAACCCAACAAGAAATATGATCTTGATACAAATACAAATGGAGAACACAGGGCATTTGTAGTTACGGGTATGTATGAGGAAGTATTCCCGTTAGACATTTATCCACTTCAGCTATTAAAGGCATGTATGGTTAAAGATTTGGATGAAATGGAACAACTGGGTTTGTATGAGGTTATTCCTGAGGACTTTTCATTGACTGAATTTATTTGTATTTCCAAACAACCACATCAACAGATAATTCGTGAAGGACTGGATTTACTACATAAAGAAATAGGATAAAGATGAGCAATAAACGATTGACCTTTAAGAAAAGATTACATATTCTAAAGCATAGATATAGGGGCAAAAAAATGGCACCTGCCTTTAATGCCATCCATACATTTTTGTTTGCTCCGGATGAAACCACACATAATGGTTCTCACATAAGAGCTGCGGACGATTTAAAACGTACGATGAATACGGTTATTATGGCGCTGATTCCTGTGTTGTTGTTTTCATTTTTTAACACTGGTTATCAACACTATTCTGCCATCAACGGTTTTCCTGAAAATTTTTCACTTATGGAACATTTTCTGACCTGGGATAATTTTTGGTTAGGATTTGTACAGGTTATGCCTCTGGTTATTGTCTCATATGGTGTGGGATTGTTGATAGAATTCATTTTTGCAGTAATAAAAGGACATGAAGTAGAAGAAGGTTATCTTGTTACTGGAATGTTGGTTCCATTAATAGTTCCGATCGATACACCTCTTTGGATGTTGGCCGTTTCAGTCGTTTTTGGTGTGATCATTGGTAAAGAAGTTTTTGGAGGAACCGGAATGAATATTCTAAACCCTGCTCTTACCATAAGGGCTTTTTTATTTTTTGCGTACCCTACCTGGATGAGTGGCGACAAAGTATGGGTACACGGTGCGGTTGAACGTGCAGGTACTGCCGATGCCATTTCAGGAGAAACTATCCTGGGTTATCTGGCTCAGAATAGTGCCAGTGAATATTCTTATTCCGTATCCGATATGTTTTTTGGTTTTATTCCAGGTTCAGTAGGGGAGACCTCTGCTTTTTTAATATTACTTGGAGGTCTTTTCCTGATTTTCAGTAAAATAGCTAGCTGGCGAATCATGGTAAGTGCAGTAGCCGGCGCGCTGGTTATGGGCCTTGTCTTTAATGGGGTAGTTGATGCTGGTTGGATTGGTAAGGGAAGTACTTTTTATGGATTGATGAGTTTTGATTTTTGGAAACACCTCCTCGTCGGCGGTTTGGCTTTTGGTATTGTATATATGGCCACAGACCCGGTAACCGGATCACAAACTAATAGAGGGAAATGGATTTACGGATTCCTGATCGGGTTTATCTCGGTAATGATACGCGTATTCAACCCTGCATATCCTGAAGGTGTATTCCTTGCAATTCTCTTGATGAATGTTTTTGCACCGACTATTGATCATTATGTGGTTAGGAGTAATATCAGAAGAAGGATGAAGCGTTTGAAACAAGCAACAATTTTTCCGAAAAGCACGGACGGGAAAGCAAAGGAACTTAAGGCAGAAACAATATAGTTATGGCATTTAATAAGGAAAATAATAGTTATACCGTACTCTTTGCCGCTATAATGGTTGTTATTGTTGGGTCAATACTGGCATATCTTGCCTCAGCACTGAGTGGTAAAATTAAGGAAAACGAGAGATTTGAAAAGCAGCAGAATATTCTCTACGCCATGGGTGTAAATGAAAACAAGGATGAGGGCAGTGTAAATTTTGTGCCAACGGACAAAGTAGAGGCAGAATTTTCAAGGTTTATCACCGAACAGCTAGTCATCAGTGGAGATCAAATAACACAAAATGATGAGGCATACCTGATTGACCTTAAAAAACAAATTGCAGCCATAAAGAAAGGTGAAACTGCAGAGCTTCCAATTTTTATAGGTGAAAAAGAGGGAAAGAAATATTATATCATTCCTATGTACGGTAAAGGACTTTGGGATGCTATTTGGGGTTTTATAGCCCTGAATGAAAATATGGTAGTCCAGGGGGTTTATTTTGATCATAAAGGTGAAACACCAGGACTCGGAGCAAATATCAAACAGCGTTATTTTATGGACGATTTTACTGGGGAATCTGTTTTAAATAATAATCAGTTTAAAGGAATTGCGGTAGCAAAAGGAAATAATGACCCGGTGAACAAAATAAAGGATGACAATGAAGTGGATGCCCTGGCAGGAGCAACTATTACGGGGAATGGTGTTTCAGCAATGATTAAGGAAAGCGTAAATTTATATAAGGACTATTTAGAAACTATTAGAGTTAATTAAAAATGGCACTACTTTCAAAGAAAGACACTAATCTTATTTTAGATCCACTTGCGGATAATAACCCTATTACGATTCAGGTTCTTGGTATTTGTTCTGCGCTGGCTATTACAGCAGAACTGCAAGCCTCTGTAGTTATGGCTATTTCCGTTCTTTTTGTTTTAGGGGTAGGTAATGTGGTAATTTCACTTTTGCGAAATATTATACCTACCAAGATCAGGATTATTGTTCAGTTAATAGTTGTTGCAGCATTGGTAATCATTGTTGATCAGGTGCTAAAGGCTTTTGCATATGAATTGAGTAAGACACTATCCGTTTTTGTTGGTTTAATTATCACAAATTGTATCATAATGGGAAGGTTCGAAGCCTTTGCTTTAGGTCACGGTCCCTGGAAGGCTTTTTTAGACGGTATTGGTAATGCCTTAGGTTATGGTATTATCCTCGTAATTGTAGGATTTTTTAGGGAATTACTGGGATCGGGAACTATATTTGGATTTAAGGTTTTTGGAGATCCGGTAACTAAAACAGGATTGTACGCCACCGGTTACGAGAACAACGGATTTATGATTATTCCCCCGGCAGCGCTTATAGTTGTTGGGATTATTATCTGGGTACAACGCTCCAGAAATAGGGCGCTTATAGAGGAAAACTAATTTACTTTTTAAGAGAAGATTATGTTAGAACATATTGAATTATTTTTTAAATCCATCTTTATAGACAACATGGTCTTTGCTGTGTTTTTAGGGATGTGTTCATATTTGGCCGTATCTAAAAAAGTTGCTACAGCAATTGGATTAGGGGCAGCAGTTATTTTTGTACTTGCAGTAACTGTACCTCTGAACTGGTTATTGGACCAATACCTTTTAAGAGATGGTGCCTTGGTATGGCTTGGTCCTGAATACGCTGATTACAATTTAAATTTTTTGTCATTCATTCTTTTTATTGCAACTATAGCCACTATGGTGCAGTTGGTAGAAATTGTGGTTGAAAAATTTTCACCTGCCTTATACAATTCACTGGGTA
This sequence comes from uncultured Eudoraea sp., assembly GCA_965364275.1. Classification (GTDB taxonomy): domain Bacteria; phylum Bacteroidota; class Bacteroidia; order Flavobacteriales; family Flavobacteriaceae; genus Eudoraea. The sequence goes on from CBDTVT010000057.1 coordinate 4,848, forward strand.
TATTTTTACCATTAATTGCGGTTAACTGCGCTATTTTGGGAGGGTCATTGTTTATGCAATCCAGGGAGATTGAAACATTAGGATTAGCTTTTAATTATGGGGTTAGTTCCGGAATAGGTTGGTTTTTAGCCATTTTGGCAATTGCTGCTATTCGTGAAAAAATAAGATATTCTAATGTTCCTGCACCTTTAAGAGGCCTTGGAATTACTTTTATTATTACAGGTTTAATGGGAATAGGGTTCCAAAGTTTTGGTGGGATGCTTACCGGTGGAGATGATGCTCCAGCTCCAGTAGAAGAAACCACGGCAGAGAAGTTTGAAGAGAAAAAAGTAAAAGTTGAAGAAGAAATAGATGAGAAAGAGATTTCTTATAACGACCTAATAAAAGAAGAGGAATGATTTTAGCTACAAGCACCCTTGGTACCATAACCATTACGGTTATTGCTTTTATGATATTGTTGTTACTACTGGTGACACTTTTACTTTTTACAAAAGAAAAGCTTTCTCCATCAGGTCCTGTAACAATAACCATTAATGGAGAAAAAAAGATACAAGTTGCCTCGGGGAGTTCTTTACTTTCTACTTTAGGGAATCAAAAGGTATTTCTTCCCTCAGCTTGCGGTGGTGGGGGTACCTGCATTCAATGCGAGTGTCATGTGCTGTCAGGTGGTGGCGAGGCACTTCCTACAGAAACACCTCATTTTTCAAAAAGGGAATTGACTGAAGGCGCAAGATTGGCGTGCCAGGTTAAGGTAAAACAGGATATGGAAATAACTATTCCTGAAGAAGTATTTGGTATTAAAAAATGGGAGGGGACAGTAGTACGTAATTATAATGTTGCATCATTCATAAAAGAATTTGTGGTGGAAATACCTGAAGATATGGGATATAAAGCCGGAGGGTATATTCAAATTGAGATTCCACCCTGCGAGATAAAGTATTCCGATATAGATATTACTGCTCACCCTGAAGAACATGAGACTCCAGATAAGTTTCAAAATGAGTGGGATAAATTTAACCTTTGGCCTTTGACAATGAGAAATACCGAGGTGGTTGAGCGAGCATATTCAATGGCGTCTTACCCTGCAGAGGGTAGGGAAATAATGCTAAATGTTCGAATTGCCACTCCGCCATGGGACAGGTCTAAGAATGGTTGGATGGATGTAAATCCAGGTGTAGCTTCTTCTTATATTTTTGCTCAAAAACCAGGAGATAAAGTGACCATCTCCGGACCATACGGTGAATTTTTTATCAATGAGTCTGATTCCGAAATGCTATATGTTGGTGGGGGTGCAGGAATGGCTCCAATGAGATCTCATTTATATCACCTTTTTAAAACCTTGAAAACTAATCGTAAGGTTGCCTATTGGTATGGAGGTCGTTCAAAAAGGGAGTTATTTTATTTGGAACAATTTAAAGAATTAGAAAAAGAGTTCCCGAATTTTAATTTTTATATGGCACTCTCGGAACCTCAAGAAGAGGATAACTGGAAAGTTAAGGAGAGCCTGGATGCCCCCGGTGACGGATTTGTTGGGTTTATCCATAATTGTGTAATAGATAATTACTTAAGTCTTCACGAGTCTCCTGAAGATATTGAACTCTATTTTTGTGGACCACCACTTATGAACAAGGCCGTTCAAAAAATGGGAGAAGATTTTGGTATTCCGGATGAACATATACGTTTTGATGACTTTGGAGGTTAATAATTTTAACTGTATATAATTTAAAACCGATATTGATCAATATCGGTTTTTTTGATAAATGAATAATAAGTTGCAGGCACTAACAGAACAAGAATTGCATAACCTTGCAATGAATATTGTTGGGAGACAGCTGGAATCTGAAGGATATGAATTCATGGGTGTCAATAGTAAACCTCTAAAGAACCCTCAATTTGTTTGCCTTAAGGAAAAACAACTGTATTTTATTGTTGTGCGGAATGTTGTTTATCCCGATGACCCTGGAATATATGACAAGGGCCTTATGATGAAAATTAAAGAACAAGCATCCAAATTTGAGGCTAAGACCTATTATGCTGGGGTTGGTTTGTCCAACGCCGAAGATCAAAATCTTCCTGTTTATCTTAATGAAGCTTATATTGTGAACTATGATGGTCTTCTCGAAATTTAAAATCAAGGTACTTTATCTTTTCCTGCCAGGGGCATTTATGGCTTCCTGTGGACTTGATTCTGGCACCTATGTCAAAAGCACACACTTTGGAGGTGCTCTGGGTACCTCATATAGTATTACCACCCTATACCCGGAATCACTCAATCTGGAAAGGGAAATAGATTCTGTATTCAGGGTTATAAATTATTCCATGTCTACATATATGCCCGATTCCGATATTTCTATGATAAATCAAGGAGATTCAATCATTGTTGTGGATAAGATGTTTCGCGATGTATTTGAGCTTTCAAAAGAAGTTTATTCTTTTACTAACGGTTTTTTTGATCCCACCGTTGGCGCTCTTGTAAATGCATGGGGATTTGGCCCTGGGAAACAGCTGGCATTGGATAGTACCAAAGTGGATAGTATTTTGCAATTCGTGGGCTTTGATAAAGTCCGATTAACCGAAGAGGGAACTGTACTTAAGAATGATCCCAGAATTTTTATCGACTTCAATGCAATTGCTAAGGGATATGCAATAGACTGCCTGGCTGAACTTTTGGATCAAAAAAACATTGAAAATTATTTAATTGAAGTCGGAGGTGAGATCATTGCCAAAGGAGAGAATAAATTAAAACAAAAGTCCTGGATTGTTGGTATTGATGATCCTCAAATTGAGGAGGGAAGAAGGTTAAAACTCACGCTTCAGCTTAGAGATAATGCTATGGCGTCATCCGGTAATTATAGAAAATTCAGGGTGGATTCACTAACTGGTAAAAAATTTGTTCATACAATTGATCCTAAAACTGGTTACACTAAAAATTCTGATGTTCTTGCTGTCAGCGTAATTGCAAAAAATTGTGCAAAGGCCGATGCATATGCAACGGCATTTATGGCTATGGAGTTATCAGAATCCATAAAACTTTTGGGCTCCCACGAGGAACTAGATGCATATATCATTTATATTGACGAACTTGGAGAGGTAACAGAATTTATGACTCCGGAATTTAAAGAGCTCGTAGTATACTAATCACTTAGTAACGACGGGAATTATTTCCCCTTTTGCCAATCTGTATTTGTCTATATCGGAAACTGACATACCCGATGTGTAATCTACCTCATTAACTTTAAATCCAGCTTCTTTTAATCTGTCAAAATAATCACGCCCATAAATACGAACATGATCGTACTGTCCAAAAATTTTAGCCCGCTCTTTCCTATCGGTAATAGAATCATCTTCATAGGTGACTTCTCTTTTAAGATCCTGAGGTATTTGAAAAATACCCCAACCCGAGGGTTTAAGAACACGATAGAGCTCGCTTATTGCTTTTCTGTCGTTCGGGATATGCTCCAATACATGATTGCATAAAATAATATCAAATGAATTATCCTTAAAAGGAAGCGCACAAATATCTGCTTTCACATCGGCAAGCGGAGAGTTAAGATCTGTGGTGGTATACTCCAGCTGTTTTAGCTTCTTAAATTTTCTATAGAAAGCCTGCTCCGGTGCAAAATGCAAGACCTTGTGAGGGGCTGTAAAAAAATCGGTTTCATTTTTCAGATATAACCACAAAAGGCGATGTCTTTCCAGAGATAGCGTAGATGGTGAAAGAACATTTTCCCTGGAGTTTTCATATCCATATGGTAGGAAACTTTTAAATTGCTTGCCATCAATTGGATCTGTATACTTGTCCCCTTTTAGAGTTACGGAGAGGATGGGTCTTGCCAGGTAGCTCAATTGAATTAATAAAGGCCTGGGTATTTTATTTAGGACATATTTGAATAGTTTTTTCAAAATCCTTTTGCAGATTAGAGTTGAAGCTTCTTTGTCCTAAATTCTTCTTCTTCGTTACTTTTTATACCAAGTGCTTCATAGATATATTGAAAGGTAGAAAGTAATTCCGGTTTACCCTGAATGAGGGCTACATTATGCTCAAAATGAGCACTGGGCTTGCCATCAGCAGTTAGGATGGTCCATCCATCACGGAGTTGTTTTATACGCTTGGTACCCATATTAATCATAGGTTCAATGGCTACTACCATCCCGTCTGCAAATTTCTTTCCTCTTCCGCGCTTACCATAATTTGGCATTTCGGGCCCTTCGTGAAGCTTTTTTCCCAGACCATGACCAACGAGTTCTCGTACTATCCCATATCCATGACTTTCGCAGTAATTTTGGATTGAAAAGCCAACGTCTCCAACTCGGTTTCCTGCCTTGAACTCCCTGATTCCTTTATAAAGAGATTCCTTAGTAATCCTGAGAAGCTTTTTGGTCTCTTCATCTACATTTCCTACTTCAAACGTATAAGCATGGTCTCCGTAAAACCCATTTTTTAAGGCACCACAATCCACGGAAATGATATCTCCATCTTGCAATGGTTCTTTATTTGGGATGCCATGGACCACCTGTGCATTCGGACTCAGATTTAGTGTATTTGGAAAATCATACATACCTAGAAAACCTGGTTCAGCACCATGATCACGAATATATTCTTCTGCCAATTTATCTAGGTAAAGTCCGTCAACACCTGGTTTAATTTCAGAGGCCAGCATTCCTAAAGTTTTAGAAACTACTAAAGCACTCTCTCTAAGAAGTTCAATCTCTTCTAATGTCTTAATAACTACCATGATGCAAATTTAATATATTCCACCTATATCAAAGAGTGTTGCGTCATTAATGCCGGCTGTGGAATTCCCATTAATTCAAGAATTGTTGGAGCAATATCACCAAGTACACCATCATTTATTTTTTTTATTTCCTTATCAACCAGGATTAAGGGTACCGGATTTGTTGTATGTGCAGTATTTGGGGTGCCATCTGGATTGACCATAGTCTCGCAATTACCGTGATCTGCAATAACCAAGGTCGTATATCCGTTTTTCAATCCTGCGTTGATAACCGCTTGTGCACATGCATCAACTGTCTCACAAGCTTTTATTGCAGCCTTCATATCTCCGGTATGCCCTACCATATCGGGATTTGCGAAGTTAAGGCACACAAAGTCCACTTCTCCTTTATTCAACTCGGGAATTATAGAATCTCTAATTTCATAAGCGCTCATTTCCGGTTGCAGGTCATAAGTTGCCACCTTTGGTGAAGGGCATAATAGCCGTTCTTCACCCTCAAAAGGGATTTCTCTGCCGCCGTTAAAGAAAAAAGTTACATGAGGATATTTCTCTGTTTCAGCTATACGAATCTGTTTTTTACCTTTAAGAGCTAGAACTTCACCTAAGGTCTCCTTAATATTATCTTTGTCATAAACTACATGTATACCGCTAAATGAATCGTCATAGTTAGTAAGGGTTACATAGTAGAGATCCAGTTTATGCATGTTTTGTTCATGAAAATCTTTTTGACTTAGCACCTGGGTAAGTTCTCTGCCCCGGTCAGTCCTAAAATTGAAAAAGATAACTACATCGCCCTCTTTTATTATAGCCACTGGTTCCCCGCCTTCATTAACCATAGAAATTGGTTTAATGAATTCATCAGTGATACCTTCATTATAGCTTTTTTGCATCGCTGCAGATACATTATTAAAAGGTTCGCCTTTCCCATTAACCAATAAATCGTATGCTATTTTAACGCGTTCCCATCTCTTATCCCTATCCATGGCAAAATATCTGCCAACAACGGAAGCCAGTTTAGCATGTTTATCTGAGCAGAAGGCTGTCAGGTCCTCTAAAAAAGTAATTCCACTTTTTGGATCTACATCTCTTCCATCTGTAAAAGCATGAATAAATGCATTTTCAACACCATAATTTTCACTTACTTCAATAAGTCCTTTTAAGTGTTCAGTATGGCTGTGGACACCTCCATTACTTAGTAAACCCAGAAAATGTACATTCTTTTTATGTTCTTTGGCATAAGTGAAAGCGTCTTTTAGCTCTTTTTCATCCTTCAATGTATTTTCCTTAACGGCAAGATTAATTTTCGCCAAATCCTGGTACACAATTCGCCCGGCTCCTAAATTCATATGGCCTACTTCACTATTACCCATTTGTCCTGTTGGGAGGCCAACATTCATTCCATCCGTAAGAAGATTAGCATTAGCGTAATTTTTGTACAGCGAATCTACAAAGGGTGTATGGGCGTTATCAATAGCCGAAACTTTAGGGTCTGGAGATTTACCCCATCCATCCAGGATCATCAAGATTACCTTTTTATTCATTGTGCTTTATTTAATGATTTAGCAAAAATACAGTGATTTAACAAGGTTTACCAGTATTCTTTGAGGCTTTTTTCAAAGTTTGCAGGAAGATAAAATCATCTTATATATTCAAGTGCAAAGAAAGGCTAATTGTTAAAATTAAGTTATTTATATGTTAATGGTGAAACAATTATCAATTAGTGGCGTCTATTGTAATATAATCAAAATCTATTCATCAATTAAAATCAATTCATTATGAAAAAAAGAGTCTTTATTGTGGCCACAGCATGTATGCTTATGGTTTCTGGCGTTTATGCCGAGAACAGAACAACTAATGAACCTACCAAAACAACTTTGAATGTGAAGGACCTTGCTATCAGTTCCTTTTGCAAAGCAATTCTTCAGGGGGATATTGATACGGTAAGAACATTAATTGAACTTGGAGAAGACGTTAATCAAAAATCCTTAGACATGACTCCTGCAATGTTCGCCGCAAGGTATAACAAAGCTGAAATATTGGAGTTACTTATTGAAAACGGAGCAGATTTATCTACTAAAAATGATAAGGGGTATACTGCTAAGAAGTTGGCAAAACTTTCTAATGCCACTGATGCCCTTGCTGTATTAGAAGGACACAATATCTAGAAAGAAAAGTTTATTCATCAATCAAGAAAAACCCTGACATTAATGTCAGGGTTTTTGGTTTGGATTGGTTTAAAATAATTAGTGTTCTTGTAAAAGGTTAATTAAAATTTAAGCTAACTAAAATTCAAATCCTGTAAATGCCCTATACAAAAAGGCATAGACGGCCATAGACAGCATTAATACGCAGAAAAAGGAATAAATTTTTAGTAGTACTACAACAAATTCCGGTTTACAGTCGTCAAATGCTTCTATATAAAGACTTTTAAAATGTAATAGCGTTCCCATATAGTTTCTTTAAATATAAAAATCAAAGCTATAAGGGTTAAATTAGGGGCGTAAGACAGATTGGGAGGTAAATCAAATATACAAAAAAAAGATTCATGGCCTAGAATAACCATACAAATCTTATCCGGTCTGATCTTCGTATTTTTCGATAGATTCTTTAATTTTTTCAACTCTATTATCCGGATCCGGATGTGTGCTTTGAAATTCAGGAACTCTATTTGGCCCGGCAGAGGCTTTTAAAATCTCCATTACATGGATCATTTCTTCCGGCTCATAATCACTTTGCATCATAAATAAAACTCCGAGATCATCACTTTCCAATTCGTCTTCACGGCCATTTGTTAACAGTGTCTTTTGGCCAATGTTACCTACCAGGCTACCAGCATCGGCGCCCACACTGGCACCCATGGATACAGTTTTCCAAAAATTGCTCTCTGCAATGCGTTCAGCTGAATGTCTGCCTATCACATGCCCAATTTCATGACCAAGTACTCCAGCCAACTGTGATTCATTAAGTTGCTTGAATAGTGCGTAGGTTATAAAAACCTGTCCACCGGGCAATGCAAAGGCATTAACAGTTTGGTCATCCGCCAGTAGATGAAATTCATATTTATAAGGAGTTTCCCGTGCAATACTGTTTTGTACTAGCCGATTTCCAACGGCATCCACTAAGGTTTGAAGACGCTCATCCGGATATAAGCCTCCGTATTGCTGAGCCACTTCCGGAGCGCTTTGAAGACCAATAGCAATTTCTTGTTCAGAGGTCATATTGATATTTTGAACTCTTCCGGTATATGGATTCTCTTCCTTATTATTCCAACGCTGGATGAGTGCAAATACGACTATTACCAAGCCAATGACTATTCGAATTTTCCAACTTCCTCTTCTCATAGTATAGTATTTATCTCTGTTATTCTAAAACACAAAAAATGCTCACAAAAGTTCCGGATTAATGTCTAGTATATTATCCTCAATATAGATTTTTACAAATTCTGTAGTCAAATGATCACTTCCTAAAAAGTCCTCTTTCTCCAGCTGTTTCATAATATTTTTAAGTCTGAAAGATTTAAGCATAGGTATGGATAGGGGAGCGTAACTGTAATGCCAGGGTTCATATTTAAACCCTCTCCTCTTGGAATCATCTGTATAAACCAGGCAATAATCATACTTTTTAGAGTTTTCGTCCATCCAAAGTTTGAACTTTTCAAATGGCCCACCGGTTTCAAATTTTAAGGGGTCAAGTACATCCCCATCTACCTTGAGATTCCCGTCAATAAGATCTAAATCAGTTCCCCAATGATGCCTGCTTGTACCAGGAATGGTAGAATACTCTATTATCTTATCAATTGCATCCAGTGGTTCCATCCCATCATCATCCGTATATTTTAAGTATTTACGTTCAAAAATTGCTGCCTGCCTGTCAAAACTGCGATAACTTGAGACGATTTTTATTTCAATACCATCGGTCAGGGCTGCCTTTCTCATTTCAACAAATGCATCATGTGCTTCCATCCTTAAATTAATGCCTTCACCGTATAGCTCAATATCTTCTTTGCCCATTAATTCCTCAATGGAATATTTGGTGTCCTGAAGTAAAAGGGTGCTTGGGACAATAGTTAGGGCCAGACCACAAAACCCGCTTCTTTTAATAAACAACCTTCTTTTCATAATTTTTCGGTTTAATCAGGGACATTCTATTCATGCTATCTTCAAATCAAGAAATATACCATTTATTTAAATCTTGATTCTTAAATATAATCAATTTGCTATATAACAATGTCTAATATGCTGTGCATTTAAACAACTTACTTCAAAGTTACTAAGTATTTTAAGAATATATATAAGCTGTAGAGTGTTTATCCCTTCATAAAAAAATACTGCACTAAAGCCTGGGATAATGATTGAAGGATTTATTAGGGATAACGGACTAGTTGGAAATATAGAGATAGCCCTGGTGTTTTCGTCGCAAATCATTGAGGGTAATGATATAAAAGTAGATTCCAGTTTCTAACCCAGAGTTCTTCTGAATTGCATTTTCCATGTTAGAATAGCCGTTAAATTGGCCATTGTAGTTATCCATGGTATAAACCAATGCACCATACCGGTTAAAAATCTGAAGGGAATTATTCGGTGATCTTTCAATTCCTACAATAGTTAGCACATCATTTTGACCATCACCATTGGGGGTCATATAATAGTTATCCAATTCTATGGTATCAAAACTTTCAAGCATGTCATCATTGCCGCCTATGGTAATAATCTCATAATCATTGGGGACAAAGAGATCTGAAGTAATTGAACCGTAATCCATACCTCCATCCACACCGGTGTTACCCAAATTCACCCAATGGTTTTCAGACTTGCTCCAGCCCACTACTTTAAGATCACTGATAAATTCACCCAAAGCAGCAATATTGCTGTAACCATCCCAGCTAAGGGTCACATTTGAAGGCACGTCACCTTCAAGTCGCCAAAATTCGATATTACTAACAGACATATAATCTGAAGACCTTTTATCTGTATTGTAAATGGCGTTTAAGGTTTTTGAATTATTGGGGTCCTCAAAAAAGTAAGCACATTTTGCCAAAGAATTTATAGTCATAGATTTTATGGTTAAAGGTCTTAACCTTTGGTCATCTCCAACAGGAAATACAAAGGTGTCTTTATTGGTCATCGCCGCATATCCATCTACTTTAGAAACACTGCTTTCACCAGTATAAAATGAATTGTCGAAAAAATTTGAATATATGGCCGATTGCACCCTGGGAGTAATGATATTTCCGGTAATTAAATTTCCATTATTATTAACACCTAAAGAAGTCTGAAGAACCAAACCATTTTCAACGGCGACTTCAGCATCAAAGAATACCGGAGTAAAAGCCCCTGAAACCGTTAATTGGCCAAAATCACTGTAAAAACCAACAAGACCCATATTCTGGTCAAAGCTACCATCGTTGATAAGGTCCAAATGAAAACCCACCATTGCCGTTTCATGTATCTGAATAGTGCCATAATTATGCACAGCTTCTTGAGCATGCATCGGCGTGATGAAAACAATCATGCTTAAAATAAACCCGGATTTCAATATTTGAACAATACTTCCCATGATTACGGTTTGTTTTACTTTCTCCAAGCAATCTCAATTAAAGTCTGAGGGTAGTCTATACTGTTCCCATTACAATACGCCTGTATAAAATCGCCTTCACTTATGTCAATGTTCAATGTATTGTTATGATTTCCAGCTTGTGCGGCCATGTTGAGGCTGGTAATAACGGTTCCCGCATCATTTTTTCTAATTTCCAGCGTCCATGTTTGGGCGGTGTTGCCTTGTGCGGTGATTGCGGTTATCGTTCCGTCCCTTACCATGCGCCAACCGCTGTTATTTGATTGGGCACCATTGAATTGTCTTAGGTACTGATTAGTGGTATTGTTGCTATTTCGTCCCCAACCGACCATGGTTCTGTCAACACTCAACCATTTACTTCGGGTTCCATCATAAATATATAATATACCATCATCGCCAACGAACATTTGACCGCCTGAATTTCCTGCAGGTGTAGAAGTACTTGGTTTGATTCTCAATGGTACTCCAGTGCTTTCGATATCGACTTGGGCCGCTGGAGTGGTTGTTCCCACGCCAACCTGACCTGAAGCGTCGATTCTGAAAGCTTCCGAGCCGTTGGTTGAAAAACCAAGTTCGTCAGCGGCTGCTTTATATATTCCGGTGTCACTATCGTCTGTAAATCGATATGAGGGTGAACCAGCAGTACCGTCTGAATTATTCAATCCTGACGTTCTGGTCGTCCCACTAACAGTCAATTTATTGGTTAGTCCCGAATTGGCTCCAATACCCAATCGATTATTGGTATTGTCCCAAAATACCTGACCATTATTTTCTGTTATTTTTCCATCAGCCCCTGCAAAAAAGATTGATCCAATTGTTCCTGAAACTTCAGTCCCGTCAACACCATCAGCGCCTGCTGTTCCTGTTAATCCTATGGGCCCTTGTGG
>CBDTVT010000058.1:0-16013 GCA_965364275.1 uncultured Eudoraea sp.
CATTGCAATTATCACGTTTACAGCAGGCCCCGCCAAAGCTACGATCAATTCTTGTCCTGGTTTTTCAGGCATTTTTTCTAAAGATGCCACACCACCAATAGGTAATAATGTAATTTTTTTAGTATTTATATTAAATCTCCTCGCAGCCAGGGCATGTCCTAATTCATGTAGAATTACGCAAAGGAAGAGCAACAAGATTAAAATAATATTCATCAAGGCTGTATTCACAGTTCCGCCTCGTTGTATATCGAGAAAAACTATCCATATCAATAAAAGCGTAAAGGTCCAATGCACCTCTATTCTAATTCCGGCAATTTTTCCTAGCTTCAATACACCTTTCATTCCTTGGTTTTTTATGAAAGTATTTAGATATGGGAATTTTAACAATGACCAATGTCATTACATCATTATTATTTGAGTTGTAATTTAGGGGTAGTACCCTTCAAATCATCTCTTATGAACACTTTAAAGCAAGATAAATATGTACTCCTGGACAATATAATTTCAATCTGGGATCAAATTTTCACTGTAGCTCCTTTGGTCGTAATCGGGACAAAGGAAAAGCAAGGTTATGATCTTGCGCCAAAACATATGGCCATGCCCTTGGGTTTTGGTAATTATTTTGGATTTGTCTGTACCCCAAGACATAATACTTTTAGCAATGTGTTGGCCACAGGCGGATTCACCGTTAGCTTTCCAATCCCCGACCAAATAATTACAACTTCTTTGAGTGCCAGTCCACGAATGGATTGTATTTCTAAATCGGAGGGCATAGTTAACGCCCTGCCTATTTTAAAAGCACCCTCAATGGATGCGCCTCTAATGGCCGACGCCTATTTTTATTTAGAGTGTGGGTTATATAAAATTATTGATGGCTTTGATGATTATAGTATTATTACAGGAACAATTAAGGCTGCTTATGCCCATAAAGATTATATAAAAGTTTCGGAAATGGACGAGCAGGAACAAATTTTAAAAAACCCCTTACTTGTATATATCGCCCCTGGTAGGTTTGCTAAGATTACGGAAACATATGGCTTCCCCTTTCCAAAAAATTTTAAGCGATGAAAAACCCAGATAAAATAGCGGCCCTTACCAAGGAGTATCTCTTGACTCATGAAGAACAAATGATTCACTTTTTAAAGGAATTGGTTGGTATTGAAACCCCCTCTGACAAAATTAATTCCCAGCACCAAATATTAGCTTATTTAAAAGATAGATTTATTGCGATGGGTTATTTGGTAATTCACATGTACGGTAAAAATACCGGCGGTTACTTGTACGCAAGGCCCAAAAATAGAAAGAAACATTTACCTCTTCAGCTTTTGATAGGTCATTGCGATACCGTTTGGCCCTTAGGGACAATAGAAAAAATGCCCCTAACTTACATTGGAGGTAAGATAAAAGGGCCTGGGGTTTATGATATGAAAGCTGGTATTACCCAGATGGTTTTTTCCCTAATGGCGATCAGGGATATGAACATAACACCAAAGGTTGAATCTGTAGTATTTATAAATTCTGATGAAGAAATTGGAAGCAGAGAGTCTACCAATGCGCTTAAAAGATTAGCAAAACTTGCAAACCGGGCCTATGTTTTGGAACCCCCTTTGGGATTGAATGGAAAATTAAAAACAGCGAGAAAAGGCTTAGGCCGTTTTACTATAACCGTTCGCGGTAAGGCAGCTCATGCCGGATTAGACCCTGCCAAAGGGGTGAATGCCATAGTAGAATTATCCCAGCAGGTCCAGAGGCTTTACGCAATGAATGATCTGGACAAAGGGATTTCTGTAAATATAGGTATGATCGAAGGGGGTATCTCACCCAATGTCATTGCACCTTTAAGTAAAGCTGTAATTGATGTTAGAGTACTTAAAGAAGCAGATGGGGATGTGATAACAAAAAAAATAAAATCCTTAAAGCCTATACATAAAGATGTTGTAATGGAAATTGAGGGGGGTATAGGAAGACCGCCTATGGAAAAAACTCCTCGTAATCAGCTTTTATGGGAAATGGCAAAAAAACAGGGACAACAATTAGGGTTGGATCTGGAAGAAGCAACTGCTGGTGGAGGTTCGGATGGCAATACAACCAGCTTGTATACTGCTACTCTGGATGGACTTGGAACCCCAGGTGATGGGGCACATGCAGCGCACGAATATATTGTACAAAACAAGTTGATTGAAAGGACAGCCCTTTTAACGCTCTTGTTATTATTAGAACCTTTAAATGAAAAAACATGAACCATCAATTCATTTATACATCACTAACTAGAATTTCCGATTTAGCTGAAATCGAATTCAATGTAGAAAAACTTGATAGGGATCAATGGGAAACCGGTGATTATGTTGTAAGTAAGATTCTGGACCCGGGAAGTAACACATTAAATTTAGAGCTTATCACTGGCAGAATGCGGGGAGTAATTGGAGGGGAGTCAGTCGTTGGTGCACTGGGAGAGCGTTTTGCAACTCTTGAAGCGACAGGGACATGGCGTAAAGTTAATGCCGACCTTAAGATGCATGTTTTAACCGGAGCTGGTCTGATGGGAAAATTAACCTCAAAATCTATTTTTTTGCCAAATATGATGGAAGTAGATTATACAGGCCATACATTCAGAAATGGTAAAAAACTGACCATGAACGATTTTGTGGAATCAGTTGAGCCAATCCCGTTTAATACGCCGGTGATCCTATTTGTAGGTACTTCCATGTCTGCAGGAAAAACAACTTCTGCCAGAATAGTGGCCAATCTTTTTAAAGTTGCCGGATACAAAGTAGTTGGCGCTAAGCTGACCGGTGCCGGCCGTTATAAAGATATTCTGGCCATTAAGGACGTAGGGGCAAATGCGGTTATGGATTTTGTGGATGTTGGACTGCCATCTTCAATTTGTCCGGCAGACATTTACAAGACAAAGTTAGATCAGCTTATGAGCAGAATCGAGCATCAAAATGCTGATGTAGCCATTATTGAAATAGGTGCTTCACCATTGGAACCCTATAATGGAGATCTGGCTATTAACGCTTTGAGAGACCATATTAAATGCACTATTCTTAGTGCTTCTGATCCATACGCTGTATACGGATTAATGGTAGCGTTCGAAATTATTCCGGACATTGTAACCGGGATTGCATCCAATACGCTGGCAGGAGTTAGTATGGTTGAAAAACTTTGTAATGTTAAGGCTCTGAATTTAATTGATTCTTCAACTTCTGAGGAGTTAAAGGAGGTACTGTCTGCAAAGACCGGTTTTGATTTATCAGAAAATGCATTGGCTTATGGAAATTAAGGCTTTTTGGCTGACAAATATCATATTGTATTAATCTCTTAGGCTTTATCTTGGAAATGAAAAATAAAATCAGTTCAACCATGAAAACTTCAGAAAAGAATATTTGCCAGAGTTGTGGAATGCCGATGAAAAGTATGACAGATTTTGGAACCGATAGAGATGGAAGCATAAACACAGAATTTTGTCATTTCTGTCTTGAAGAGGGGGCGTTCACAGATAATGGGATTAGCCTTGAAGAAAAAATTGCAAGGAATATTAACATAGCGGTAAAGCTGGGAATGTCAAAAGTTACTGCATCTAATTTAGCGAGGAACACACTTCCAAAGCTCAGGCGTTGGCGGAAATCAAAAAGAACCATACAAACTGAAAAATAATAAGAATCAGATGTAAATGGGAACAATTTCACTTGATAAAAAAGCTAGATCACGCTTTACATTCCTTCAAGTTCTGGAAGGTGTAGAGGGCATTCTTATTATTATTGCGGCCTATTTAACCTTATTTTTTAAACCATTAAGGGACCGGTGGGGTCTGAGCCGCGTAGAGGCAAGCACCTCATTTCCGGGAGATCATCTCGTGCCACAACCGCGCTCGGAGTTTGTTCATGCGATAGAAATAAATGCACCATCGGGTTTTGTTTGGCCATGGATTGCACAACTAGGGCAGGGTAAGGGTGGTTTTTATAGCTATGAGGCATTAGAAAATATACTGGGTTTGCATATCCATAATGCCGATAAAATTTTGCCAGAATTTCAACAACCCAAAATAGGAGATTTAATACCTTTTGGTCCTAAGGATGCTTATCCCCTTGTAATTTGTGAACATGGAAAAGCTATGGCCATTGAAAATTGGTATGATTTAAATAAAAATTCCGTTTACAATCAGGCTTTAGAATCTCCAATGAATTATTTGCATCTCAGTTGGTTGTGGATGGTTGAACCAATTGATGAACATAGGTCAAGATTCGTCTCGAGAAATAGAGTAGATTTCAAACCTTCCTTTAAAAATAGCTTGCTATTTGGATTCTTGGGCGAACCTATTGTATTTGCAATGGACAGGAAAATGTGTTATGGGATTAAAAGAAGGGCAGAGAATTTATACAGGACAACTCTACAATAGTTATTCTCTCCCTTAGTCTTTTTATAAACTCGGAATATTATAGGCTTATGAAAATAGATATACTTCCTGTAGTTCCTAAACCTTCTGTCTTGCTCTTACCACTTGCAGGAATGGGTTTATTTGTTGTGTTATATGTTCTGGCAGCCATAAATTATCCCGGAGGTTCATGGATAGTAATAGATCAGGAAGGATTCAACTTTTGGAACAATTATCTCTGTGATTTATTAGACCATAATGCCATAAACGGTGATATAAATCCTGCACGTTTTTTTGCCAGAGGCTCGCTGGGAGTGCTTTGTATAAGCCTGGTTTTATTATGGTATTATTTGCCGGGATTATTTTCGAATAAAAGCATCAATCTCATTGTTATGTGGTTGGCAGGGATTATGGCGTTAGTAATTACAATGTCTCTCACATCAGGAACTCATGATATTACAGTTCGTATCGCAGGAATTTTTGCGGTAATTGCCTTTATCACTTGTTTTGTTGAACTGTACAAGGCGAAATATTTCTCACTTTTAATTTTGGGGCTTCTATGTCTGCTGATTTTTTTGACAAACTATTATATTTATGAAACCGGGACTTTTATAAGAAGCCTTCCCGTACTTCAAAAAATTACCTTTTTTTGCTTTATTCTGTGGTTTGTTTTTCTGGATATATCCTACTACAAATATTTGAAACTTAAACACGATAAAAGCAAGGTTAGCCATTAATAAAACTCTGAAAATCAAGCTTTTCACAAAATTAACAAAGGCATTTGTGTCAATGTTTTTTGAGACTTAAATGTTTTGTTTCGGGCCATATATTTCGTAACTTTAAATGAGCGGTGTTTTAACCTGAAGGAGGGCTTAATCTTCTATTGGCATTGAGAATAACTAGCTTAAAATGGGTTAAAAAAAATATGCAAAGAGTAGATCTTAGGATTTATTAACGAGAAAATAAAAATAACTTAAAACTTACATTATGAGCGCAGTATTTGTATTTACCATAGTATTCCTACTTTTTCTGTTGGCGGGAATAAGAATTGTCTTTGAGTATAAAAGAGCATTAAAATTTCGATTCGGAAAGTATATAAAAATATTAAATCCCGGATTCAGGTGGATAATACCTATCGTAGACACAATCCAAATTGTGGATATAAGGGTCATCACCATAAATATCGTGTCTCAGGAAGTAATGACTGAAGATAATGTACCCTGCAGTATTGACGGAGTGGTCTTTTTTAAGATCTATGATCCTGAAAAGGCAGTTTTGGAAGTTGAAGAATTTTCTTTTGCTATTACCCAGCTTTCCCAGGCGGCATTAAGGGATGTATGCGGAAAAGTAGAACTGGATACCATTTTATCAAAACGAGAAGAAATGGGTAAAAATATTAAGACTATTGTTGAGCAGGAAACTCACGAATGGGGTATTGAGATTATGGATGTAAAAATCAAGGATATTCAGTTACCCGAAAATATGAGGCGCATGATGGCCAACCAGGCTGAAGCCGAAAGATCAAGAAGAGCAAGAATTATTTTAGCGCAGGCAGAAGAACAGGCTGCGGGCAAATTACTGGAAGCAGGGCTACAAATAGATAAATCGCCTTCTGCAATTAAGTTGAGGTTGTATCAAACATTATCCAATATTGCAGCTGAGAAAAATTCTACAATACTCTTTCCGTTTCCTGAAGAGGTATTACCAAAAAAACCTAAGAAAAAACGGGCCAAGAAAAATAGATAATACAGAAGGAGAAGCTTCCGGATTAGGTTTGTGAATCAATGATCTCCTGTTTATATTCTTTCTTTGTATTGGGTAATTGACTAAGTATTATAATTAACATTCCCAGGATAGTATAAGAGAAGTGGAGGTTATTAAAAGCAATCCCAAAGTAAAGTTGCATATTAATCCAAAGAATTAGTAATAGCCCTATGTAAAACGAAAAGGTACAGGACCAATGGAATTTCTTATCCCAATTGATCTTCTGTGCCCAATTCAACTTTTTTCTGGTCAGTAATCCGTACAAAGTAATTAAGGGTAACAGGCCTAAAACTACAAACAGGAACAATCCAGGTATCAAAAAATTATTAAATGGCGCATTTTCAAGTACTTCCGGAGGAAGACCAATACCCTTGCCGGAAGAGTCAATTATTAGACTCAAGCCCGAAGGAATTGCACTAATAGCTTGTAGAAATATTAATAAAATAAGCAGGTAGTCAGGGATTGATCTTTTCATTAGTATTATGTAAATTTTTTATACAAATAAATAATACCCCATAAACCATAAACGGTTATTAATGTCAAAATGATAGGAAAGGAAATGTATTTATCGGGGTTCAATACAATCGCGTCTGTTTCGATATAAATAGCATATAGATGAACGATGGGCCAATAAACGGAAATAGCCAAACCTCCAAACATAAAAAGAGCCCCCCATTTTTTACCTTTAACTAGTCCCAGGATTCCAAGTACCAGCATGGGGATATAGAATATTGTATCTCCTAAAGCGAAACCCTTGGCAAATGCTATTCCGACTTTACCAATTTCTTTTTCTGATTCTTGTAACCCCAGGTCTATTGCCAAATCATAATCTATTAATGATAAAGTCTGGCCTGCGGTTAAAAAGATAATTAAAACGATTGTCGCTAAAATTAAAACCCAAAAACTGATACCTTTTTTATTATTCATAACTTAATATATAATCCTGGTTGCAATCTATTATTTTTCTAATTGGGCGAATAGTACCATGTAGTTATGACCTGCTTCTTTTGCACATTTTGGACAGTAGGCATAATGCACATAATATCTTTGAGCCTTTACTTTATGTTTTTGTAAATAAGCACCCATTTGTTTTATGAATTTCGGGATATCATTATAGGCACCATCAAAAACCTTACCCATAAACTTTCCGGAAAGTGTTGTGTTATCGGCGCTTGGTACGGTGTCGGTAACGGAGAGATAGATTTCTGACATAAAAGCATGCGGGTCCGTAAATAATACCAAAATATCCTCTTTATCGTTTGTTAGATTTTTTGAATCCTCTGCGAGTTTCATCATTTTAGTAATTCTCTTTCCTATCATAGGGGGCAAAGGAATATGAAAAAAAGTAGGTACTGTTGCCTTGATAAATTTTTTATGATCCCAATCAAATGTCTTTTCATTCCATTTTTCAGGATGAAATTTTGGACAACATTCTTGTTTTTCAACTTTCATAACTTTTAATTTTAAAGTACCGATCAAGGACTAAAAAACAGACTAACAAATTAGCTCTCCTGGAGCAGATCTTTTTTTAATATGTTTCTAAAACGGGTAGCGCTTAGATAATGATCTTCAATTAGCTTACCATTGTGCAATAAGCTGAAAACCCCATAGCCAGAAGGAGCCTCTTTTGCCTCATTTACGTTACTTAACTTGGTTACATTAAGATCAATACCATAGTCTAAAGCCGTATTCAGAAGAGCAAATACCGACTTTTCATGCCACGGGCACTGATCTGCATATACCAAATGCCAGCCTTTGTATTTCTTTTGATTTGCTGTCCAATCTATTAGTTCGGGGACTTTGGCTTTAGGCTCCCATTTTTTATACATTAATTCAAACCTGCCCCTTTGATCTACTTGTATAAAGTCGTTATTTTCAAAGATCCTTTTATCCGAAATCCACGTGCCTTTACTGGTCATCACACAGATACCGGCCAATTTTTTCTTTCTAGCTTCGTTTTCGGCTTCCTTAATGAGTAATGATCCATATCCCTTGTTTTTATTTTTATTCGGGTATACATACATACAGTGAATAAACATAAAATCATTGCCTGCAACCGGGCGCCAGGCATGGGATACAGGGATATATTCTATGAAACCTATCATTTTATCAGCATCGTTTTTTAGAATTTTCATCCGCAAACCAAGTTGATATTGTTTCTCAAACCATTTTCGCTTACTTTGGAATCCCGGTTTCTTTATATCCTTGATGCAAAAAAGCGTTTCTTCCTGAATATTTTCAGGTGTAACATCTATAATTTTGTCATTTTCACAAGCTCTTAACTTTCAATGGACTTTGGTTAATTTCCAAAAGTCTTCAGCTTCTTTTTCCATTTTCTCAAGCCTGGTGTAATAATCCGGAAATTCCTTTAAATGAGCCCAGGCAATTTTTCCAGTAAGGTATTTGTCATCATTAGTGACATTGGTTTCAGGAAACCGTGTTCCGTGTTCAAATTCTACATTAATTCCATCAGTAAATTCGTCCAAACTTACTTCTTCCCAATTGATACCAAGAGATTGTCCAATCTCTTTGGCATCTTGTTTTTTCATTTTTTTCATTTTCCTTATAGTTTTAATTTCAGTTTTTTTATTCCCCAATGGAATATGTACTAAATACCTAACAAAGATGACTCTGCTATTTGTCCAATGGCCGGTCCAGATAGTTCCGATATTTTAGTAATCCTTGATTAATCATTTCTACCGTGGCTTTATTTGTTATTGTAGCTCCGGAGATACCATCAGTCATTGTGTTACCTTCAATTAAGGACATACCATTCTGTTTTAAACCAAAGTCATTTGAATCAGTCTCGAATACTTTTCCAATAAATTGATTTTCATAAGATTCCTGCGTGATTCCTGCTCCATACCCTTCTGATTCCGCCAAATGTTGAAACTGAAGCTCCAGAATTTCTTTTCTATTATTATCAATCAGGACTTTTGCCCAGATGGCTCCTATATTTCCCCTGTTTTGTAAAACAAGGATCACCTTATCTGATCCAATTATTTCAAATACGGGCAAGGAAGAAGTCGACCTTCCCTTTATTATATTTTTATAAACCTTCGTATTTCTTTCTGAATCGGAAATAGTGACTTTTCCATTTTCATCAATAAGCTTAAAATCTATTAAACTGGAAATATTAGTTGTATCCGTAAAAGTGATATTTGCAAATTCTAACAACTCCTTTACAACTGGAGAAATTTGCTTGGTAACCTTCACAATATTGAGAGACTGTTCCGCAACAACTTTTTCCCTGCAGTTCCAGGTTAAAGTAAGGAGTAGTATTAATACCAAGCAGATCTTTTTATTTTTTACTTTGGTATTCATGTTACTATTTTTAACCAGCCATCAATCCGCCATCTATCACATAAGTGCTTCCATTCACGTATTTACTTTCATCAGCAGCGAGATAAAGAACCAGATTAGAAATTTCTAAAGCTTCTGCATACCTGCCATGAGGTACAATGGCTTCAAAACCTTTCTGAACCTCTTCTGTATTATCTGGAGAAATATCCTTTTCTATTCTTCGCATCATTTGAGTGTTTACCGGCCCTGGATGTATTGTATTTACACGTATTTTTCTATCGGCAAATTCTAATGCGGATACTCTCATTATCCCTATAACCCCATGTTTACTAGTTACATAGGCTCCTAAACCACTAAAACCTTTTAGTCCCGCTACCGAGGATGTGATAATCACAGATCCACCTTCAACCATCTTCGGGATTACGTATTTACACCCATACCATACTCCCTTAAGGTTAACGGCTATTACTTTATCAAATACGTCATTAGGATAGTCTTCAATAGAACTTGAGCTTCCTTCGATTCCTGCATTATTGAAGAACAGATTTATTTTACCAAATTTGGACAAGGTTTCAGCGGTATATCTTTCTACATCAGCCGGATTAGATACATCGGCAACGCAATAGGCCAAATGTGAAGAATCCAGTTCTTTAGAAGTCGATTCCAGCATTTCTTTATTTATATCCACGAGCATAACGCTTGCTCCTTCCTTAAGAAACAATGCTGCGGTACTCTTGCCTATTCCGGCAGCTCCTCCGGTAATAATGGCGACCTTATCTTTTAATCGTTCCATAATTATATTTTATAATTCAAGTTTTCGTATTTCCCATGTATTTGTTAGAGATTTTACGGCCAAAGTGTTAACTGATAGAAATTTAGCTCGGAGTTCAGGCAATTCATAGCGCCTTACAGACATCGAAATACCATCTCTCTTGTTAATAAGTAGCATAATATCGCCTGCAGTATCCAGGAGAACTTCACTAAATCTATAATCATAGATATTCAATTGGAAATTGTTTTTACCTCTAAAGTCTTTGGTGACAAGTATGCCCACGGCATATCCTTCATTGAATTCCGTTAGATTCAAATATTCGGGCTCTATAATTACTTTGCCTTCTGTATTTATAAAACCATAGGTCATAATCTCCTCTTCTTCCATTATTTTTTTAATCATACATCTCCCATTTTTAAATTGAGGAAAACGTATTGCACTAACATCGTTCACTGAGGTATTAGGTAAATTGTTCCAAACAAGATCATCTCTAAATTCTATTGCTAATTGGCCTTCTTTATTAATAAAACCCCATTCATTACCCTTTCTTATGGCTGCCAATCCTTCACTAAATGGTGCTATTTCATCAATTCCTGAAAGTTCTTGTGCAAAGAGTAAAAAGGGTAGTATGATTAAAGCGAAAAGCGAGAAAATTTTTTTCATGAGATTTATATTTAAAAGTGTTAATATCAGTGCAAAATTACGCTGCGGTTAATTGATGTAAAATGACTTTAGTCATATAAAAAGCAGAACACTAGTTATCTATGCCAAGTATCTTACAAGGCTAAAGGAAGTAATATCTCCACTTATCTATTAAAACATAATATTGGAATAAATCATACTCTTAAGGTCTTTTGGAAGACCATCCCTAATATCTTCCATCTCGCCCAGGGAAATATATTTTCTCAAAATAATAAAGGTGGTATCTATATATTGTTCGGCCACTTCATCACTGTATTCAAAATCATTAATAGCTGAGGGGCCATCGTGTTTTCTTACCAAATCTATAAATTCTGGCATATGTTTTATTTTCAGCTTCTTTTTATTTCTAAGTGTCCATCCGTTTACATAAACTGCTTTTAAGAACATAGGTAATTGCGCAATAAATTGTAAAGATTCCTCGGTTGAAATTACATCGCGTAAGCTGTGCAGAATAGAAGCCAATATTCTGCCGGCTTTGTCTCTATCGTTACCAAGATTCATTTCCTTGGTGTATTCCTTAAGAAAGGTATTGCCCTCTGTAGCATATTGATTAAAATTTAGTGCCATGATTATAGTTTTTATATGTGAACCATAAAGATGAGCAGTAGTGTTGCCATTACAAATGATTTTGGTCACTTGAACCATAATTATTAAGATTATAATTGTCAACTGGCAAATGCATCTTTTCTAAATGATTCTACTGATTAATATCATAGTTATCATCTCTTATGCTCAGTAAATTTGAGATTTAGATTTAAATACCTTTATTATGAACATACTTCTTCCTACAGATTTTTCTAAAAATTCCAGGAACGCTATAGCCTACGCGATGGAGTTATTTAAAAATGAAAAATGTAACTTTTTCTTCCTGCATACGTATACCCCTTCATTTTACCGGATGGATTATATGCTGGGGGGGCCTTTGTTTAGTGCTATTCCCGATTCTGGCGTTGATATCTCACTGGCTGGCTTAGAAAAAACGCTTGAAGATGTTAAGAAATCTTATAAAAATCCTAAACATAGCTATAATATCATTTCAGCCTTTAATACACTTACAGATGAGATCAATGAAGTGACAATAGAAAAGGAAATTGATATGGTCGTGATGGGAACTCAAGGCGCAACGGGGGCTAAAGAGATATTTCTTGGGACAAATACGGTTTATGTTCTCCGAAAAGCTATTGCACCGGTCTTGGTAATTCCGGAAAATTATACCTTCCAAAAAATTCAAAAAATATTGCTTCCATCAGACTATTTGTCCAATTATAAGGAGAACGAATTGAGTACTGCTATAAAAATGGTTAAAATGAATAAAGCGAAACTTATTGTTTTACATGTAAAAGAGGAGTATGATCTGACCGCAAGTCAGCAGGAAAACAAGATGGCTCTATATCGTAGTTTAGATGGCTTGTCTACTACCCTTACAGAACTAAAAGGTAGTTTAATGCCAAATGCAATATTAAATTATGTCCAAAATAGTGAGATTGATCTCCTTATGATGATGAATAGAAAACATTCATTTTTTGAACGACTTGTTGAACGACAAAATGTAGATCAAATAGGTTTTCATATAAAAATACCCTTCCTGGTCCTTAGAGATACGGCCCAGGTTGTTAAATAACAGTTATAGATGAAAAATATTTTACTGCTTACCGATTTTTCCAATAATGCATGGAATGCCATTTTCGCAGCTCTGAAAATGCATGAACAGATGGCTTGCAAATTTTGGCTATTAAATACCTATGAACCCAGTTTTGCAAACATTCTTGGAGTCAAGAGTAAAGAAAGATTGGGGGTAATCTACGACTCTCTTGCAAAAAATTCTTCAATTGAACTTGATAAGAGTTTGCAATATTTAGAAATAAATCATCAAAATAAAAACCACACTTTTGAAAAACGTTCTGTATCAAATGATATAGTAAATGCTGTAAAGGAAATTTGCAATGAAAAAGATATTGATCTAATTGTCATGGGAACTAAAGGGGCTACGGGAGCCAAAGAAATTTTTATGGGAAGCAATACAGTAGAGCTTATTAAAAAGATAAACAGCTGCCCCATATTTGCCGTTCCAAGTAAGCATGACTTTAAAGACTTAAGTAAGATTTTGTTTCCTACCGAATTTACAAGACCATATACAAAATATGAATTGAATCCGCTTATAGAACTGGCAACAATCTGGAAATCAGAAATATTAATAATTCAAATAGCTCAGGAATTTTCGTTAAATGAAGAACAAATTTCCAATAAAGAAGTTCTGATAAAAAGATTGGGTAAAGTTGAGCATTCCTTTCACAATGTGGAGATGCAGGCTAGTGTAGCTGATGCAATTAGTAGCTTTGTGAAAGAGAGCCGTGCAGATATTATTGTTTTAATTAATTATAAGCATACTTTTATAGAGAAACTAACCCGTGAAGCTGTTGTAAAAAAAGTGGGCTTTCATTCACAAATACCATTGCTGGTTCTGCCGGAATGAGCAGGAACATTTAGTTTCGGACACAACATGATCAAAAAATAATATTTTAGTATGATTCGAATAGTTTTACCTACAGATTTTTCTAAAAATGCGTGGCACGCAATAAAATATGCAACATTTCTTTTTGAACAATCACCTTGTACTTTCATTATAATTCACGCGCACCAGGTAAGCCCATCAGGTTTAATAAGCGCAATAAACAAAGAACGAGAAACCAGACTTCATGAGATTACGGTTAAAGAATCTGAACGAAAACTTAATAAAATAGTAAATCACTTAAATAAGATAAATAAGGTTCCAGGACACCAATTTGAAGGTGTACTGGTTGCCGATTCTTTATTAAATGCGATAGGTCGTGAAGTAATAGATAAGGATGCTGACTATATTATTATGGGAACCCAGGGCGCTTCAGGATTAAGTGAAATATTTATGGGTAGTAATACGGTTAGTGTTATAAAGAATATTAACTTTTGTCCGGTTATTGCAGTACCCAATTCTTACGATTTTAGCTCTTTCAATGAAATTTTGTTTGCGGCAAATTTTAAACACTTATATCAACGAGTTGAATTACAACCATTGCTGGATCTTGCCAAACTTTGTAAAGCCAGGATTAATGTTATTCACATAAATGAGGAAGAGGAATTAAACGAGGAACAATTAGAATTAAAGAAATTGCTTCGCACTTTATTAGGAGAGAAGGACAATGTTTTTGAAGAATTTGACTACCATCCTAACATTGCATTAAAGATCAACGATCTAACTGAAAAGAAAAACGCAGGCTTGATAGCAATGATAAATTCTCAACATAGTTTTTTTAAAGGGCTGGCGCATGAACCCGTTGTCAAAAAAGTTGCTTTTAAAACGAAGATCCCTTTTTTAGTACTTCCGGAAGTGGAATAATATCTTTTATTCAGCTACTCAAACACCAAAATTCACAACCTATTTCACTATTTATGTGACTTAAACGATCCTGGAACTATTTAGAAGCATAGAATGTCGTTTGAGTAAACAGAATACCATAAATTTGCACTTTGAAAACCCTAGTATCAATGAGCAAAGCCATTTATGTAGCTACTACCGAACCCAATAGCGGTAAATCGATAATATCATTAGGACTCATGCATTTATTATTGGGGAAAGCAACTAAAGTAGGGTACTTCAGGCCAATAATAGATGATTATGGACCCGGGGAGAAGGATAATCATATTAATACAGTGATTTCCTATTTTGGAATACAAATGGAATATAAAGAAGCCTATGCCTGTACCAGAAGTGAGGTAATTCAAAAACACAATCAGAACAAGGGCCATGAGGCATTAGACAAGATCATTGAAAAGTATAAAGCCATTGAATCGCGCTTTGATTTTATTTTGGTCGAAGGAACCGACTTTTCCGGGGAAGGATCTATTATAGAATGGGACATTAATGTTTTCATGGCTAAAAACCTTGGTATCCCCACAATAATTCTGGCCAGCGGTGTAGGCAAAACCCTGGAAGAATTGGTTGATAACCTTTACCTCGCTTATGATTCCTTTACCAATAAAGGTGTTGAAGTTTTAATGGTAATTGCCAATAAAGTCGAACCCCAAAATGTTAACTTGGTAACCAAGGGCCTTTTAAAAGCGCTTCCAGGCGAAGTGTTAATTGGCACCATCCCATTAAATCCTTCCCTCGGGAATCCTACCATGAAGGAGATTGTTAAACAACTTGAAGGAGATGTTCTTTTTGGTCAGGACTTTTTAAATAACCAGGTGAGTAATTTTAGCGTAGGAGCCATGCAATTGCGTAATTATCTCACTCATTATAAAGAACATGGTTTGGTCATTACTCCTGGTGATAGATCTGATATTATCCTGGGAGCCTTACAGGCTAACCTATCTTTAAATTATCCAACTGCTTCAGGAATTGTTCTCACAGGTGGACTTATTCCTGAAGATCCGGTTATTCAATTAATTGAAGGTCTATCGGAAATCGTTCCTATCATTTCGGTTCAGGGAGGTACCTTTTCTATTGCGAATAAAGTTGGTGCCATACGGCCCAAGATATATGCGGAGAATAAACAGAAAATAGAGACATCTATTCAGGACTTTACGAGATTTGTTCCTATAAATGCTTTGGCCGAACGTCTTATTACTTTTAAAGCAATCGGGATAACTCCACGGATGTTCCAGTATAATCTTCTCAAAAGGGCACAAAGTACCAAAAAGCATATTGTCTTACCGGAAGGAACAGATGAACGTGTACTTCGGGCAGCTAAGGAACTAATTGATGCAGATGCTGTTAAACTAACACTTTTGGGTGATCCCATACAGATAAAGGCAAAGGCAAGACAACTGGATTTGTCACTTGATTTTAAAAAAATAAACATAATAGATCCTGTAAATTCAAGATATTTTGAAGATTATACGAATACCCTGTATGAACTGCGTAAACATAAAAATGTTGATAGAGCCATGGCGAGCGACCTTATGGGCGATATCTCCTATTTTGGGACAATGATGGTCTATAAAGGGGATGCAGACGGTATGGTTTCAGGGGCTGTTCATACAACCCAACATACTATTAGACCGGCACTTCAGTTAATTAAGACCAAACCCAATGTTTCTATCGTTTCCTCTGTGTTT